>NZ_JASHAX010000009.1:0-63006 GCF_047464945.1 Streptococcus mitis
GAACCACGATATCATACAAACTAGAATAAGGACTGACATCCATAGTTAACTGATTATCAAGCATCATCTCACCTCATCTCTAGTATAACAAAAAAGCCATCAATTTGATGACTTTTTCAGTAGGCTCTATTATTGAACTGCGTTTTGTTTTCCAAAAATTTTAGAAAAGATTACTCTATTTCAAAAATTTTTAGGAATGAAAATATAAAAAAAGAGAAACCTCATAATGAAGTTTCTCTTGCTTTTAATCGTCCGAATCAATATTCTTATTTCAAAAAAAGGTAGTGAAAAAGGTAGTCATTCGAACGATTTCCCTTGCAATATAGTGAAATTAACAAAAAGAAAAAACGCTGATCAAGCGTTTTTCTTCTGTATTGATTCGTATTGAATGCTTACTTAACTTCTGTAAGGAATACTTAAAATCTATTTTAGTTGTGATAAACCCTATTAAATCAATGTTTATAAGCTATTGATTTGGATAAAACTGTCAGAGGTTGCCAAAAAGGTTGCCATGAATTTTATGAGGTTAGCTCTGCAATTTTATTTAGATAAATATCTACCGCTTGTGTTTGATTTTTAGGGGCAAGCTCGGCATATATGTCCATAGTAGTTTTGATAGACTTATGTCCCATACGAACCTGTAACTCTTTCCAGTTCATACCTGCATTTAACATCATAGAAGCGTGTGTGTGGCGGAATAAGTGAAAACCATAGTCAGGTAGACCAACTTCTTGTAATCGTCTTTTGAGTGTCGCACGTTCATTCCTATCGCACATATAATTTCCGTAAATAGTTGGGAAAATCAACTTACTTTTTGAAAGACCGTTCTTCTTGAAATAAAGATTCATTTCATCATGGAAGTTTTGAAGTTGCTCAATAATTTGGTACGGAACAGCTATTTTTCTATTGCCCGAATCAGATTTAGGAGTATTTTTACAAACAACCTTTCCTTTTAATCCTAACTTAGGTTTCGCATTTTTCCAAACAAGAGTTTTAGTGACTAATATTTCAGAACTTTCAAAATCAAGGTCATAGATAGTCAAAGCTAATAGCTCATTGATTCTCATTCCTGAAGCAAGTAGACTGTCGCAGATAACTTTAAATCGCCGATTAGCCCTAGTATTAGGTAAAGTATCGACGAAATTTAGCCAGATAGTTAAATCTTCATCATGAAGAGCCATAATGCGTTTTTGATTGCTTTTTGGTTTTGGCGGAATCTTGATAGATTGAACAGGATTATATTTGAGTTCAAAATGTGTTATTCCAAAATTAAAAATCTCTCTTAATTTATGAGCGATTGCTCCGAAATCTTTTGCGCTTCCTTTTTTAGCTCGTTTATTACCAGCATCGACAGATTCTTTAGATTTTTGGGCAAGCTCGTTAATCCATTTTTGTATATCGGAAGAAGTGATTTTATCTGGTTGATAGTGTCCGAATTTGGGGAGGATATAGGTGTCTAGATAGTTCCTCACTCGGTTTAGAGTGTTATCTGAGCTGACCCAAGTTTCGTAGTTGGAGAACCACATTTCAGCTAGATCTGACAAGGTAGCAATGCTAAAAGTTTCTTTCCTTGTTGAACCATTTTCTTCCCAATCAATTTTAGCTTGAATAATTTTACGATCTAAGGATCGTAGGGTTTTAGCTGTTACAGTTGTTTTTACAGGTTTTCCAGTCTTTATATCTAAGCCTAGATAGACGCTCTTTACTGAATAACTAATCTCGCCATTGTCCTTTACTTTCTTGAGGACGGTTTTGCCTTTATGGATGATTTTTTCTATATTCATAGTTGCTCTCCTCAATCAATCGAAGAATTGAAAAAAGCTAAAATAGATAGTATCTCACTTTCTTTCTTTTTTGATACTTCTATTCTAGCACATTTCACTTCTAGTTGTGGCTTAAAAACTCTAAAATAGTATCAATATGATAGTAAACGGTTCTAGTACCCTCAATAGGTGGTTCTAAACGTTTAAGACCTCTATTTTCCCATGACTTTAATGTGTTAGGGGAAATACTGAGCAGATCTAAAATCTCTTTTTGTGT
This sequence comes from Streptococcus mitis, assembly GCF_047464945.1. Lineage (GTDB taxonomy): Bacteria > Bacillota > Bacilli > Lactobacillales > Streptococcaceae > Streptococcus > Streptococcus mitis_EA. Next base: position 2,041 of record NZ_JASHAX010000009.1, read on the forward strand.
GTAGATGCATGAACTTCTTTTTTCGCTGTTCAAATTCTTTAGCTTTTCAATGATAGTGTGAAGCATGAGTTCGATTTGCTTTAAATCAAAATTATTGCTAGACATACTACTCTCTCTTTCTTTGGTAAATATAATTGAAATATGAGATAATAGCAGTAGGGGTAAGCTACTGCTTATCTCTTGCTAATCCGCAACATCACTTTTAGGCTTCTTGGCGGAATCTTTAGGAGTGATGTTGTTTTTTTGGTAAAAGATTTGAAAGGCATCTTCCAGAAAATCTTTAAAATTTAGTTTTGACAGTTCACCACCGAATTTGTTTAACCATATCCCAACATCTGGATTTGGGATGTAGTTGAATTCGTATTCTTGAACTAACCTGATGATGAAGTAATTACGGGCTTGCGTACCCCAAATTTCCTCAATTTTCTTTAGAAGTGGATAAAATCCGCTACCTTTTAACAAATAAGAAATGGTTGCTAATAAATCATTATTTCGGGAGTTTAAGGATTCAAGCTCTGGGAAGATACCAAAACCTTTAAGTAAATCACTAGTGAATGGCAACAGTTGACCAGTCTCTGCATCATGGAAACAATATTTATCAATCATTTTGTTGACAATGAGCTTGCTCAAATCTTGAGAGCTATCAATAGCAAGCAATAAGGTTAGAATTTGATTGCTATAAGTACCTTTGTAGGAAGCCTCCATGCGTACCCAAGAATTGCAATACTTAGTTAAGTGCATATAGCGACCTTGATTGTCTAATTGTTCCTGATACTTGTTATAGATACGCAATAGAGCACTTACATTCTTTTTCCTGCTACCAATATACATAGTTTGAGCTTGACCATTCACTTCTTGAGCGCTAATCTTAGAAACGTTTTTACGTCCTTTATGATTGGTGATAATATATTTTTTGATTTTTAATCCTTGGTAAAGGTCATTGACAGCCATTGGATAATTAAAGTAATCAACAGCAAGGTCAATACGAGAAAGGCGCAAATCATAATAGTCAGCGTACAGCAGTTGTGCTATATTGTGAACGTCAATTGCTTCACTGTAATAGTCTTGATAGGAGGCTTTATAGTGAGACAAAGCTGATGCAGAAATTTTTAGGATAATTCCCATAGTGAAGTTAGTCTGATGCCAAGCAATCGCAAAGTAATAGGGGAGATTCTGAAAGGTAAATCCCTCTGTATAACCTGCTGGTGGGGTTTTTAGTGGAATATAATTTCCAAAGAGAACTGGGAGGGATAGCTTTTCTGCTACTGTTTCAGACAGCGATAAAGCAATTTGATGCCAATTATCAGGATATTCTCCTACAGTATCTTCTGTCGGTTGGATGACAAATGTAGCTTCATCGACACTGGTCATAATGACTGGGTTATGGTTGTTATCTTTTTGAAGATACTTTTCAATTTCATTTTTACAAATCATTTTATTTTCTTTCTATCCGCCTAAAGAGTGAAAGTTAACTGGGCGGAAAATATTGCTTTAGTTAACTATTTATTGTAATGTAGAGAAATTTCTACGCTTTTATTCTCTCACAGTTTCAGGAAGTAACCACCCTAAATAAAAAGTTATAGAATAACGTTGATATAACAGCATTTTAAGGGGATTGAGCATTTTACCCTAAAGTGGAATTTACAAAGCTTTAGAACAAGGTCAAATGGAACGGGGGTCTTTACATGTCCCCCGTATAATAGCCAGCTAAAGCTGGCGAGGCTGTAAGACCATCTGATTCTCTAAAGTGAATCAGGGTCAACAGCCTCTTCATCAAGAAAATAGCAGTCTGAACGTTGAACAGCCTCCCGAAGCAGTTTTTCTAAAGGAGGTATATTGTGACTTGGTACAAGTATATGACGACTATCTTGCCCATCTATCTTCATGTAGCCGACACCTCTTGGATTGTTTCGCACAATGTCATCTTTTTCATCAGAAAAGAGCATTGAGACCGTTTCTTTAGATAATTTGCCTAGTGCAATTACTGTACCTATAGAATCACGTGATAACCCCAAGCTTGCTTTATGGGCATCTTGCTGGGAAATAATAACAAAAATTGAAAAGGATCGTCCTAGTTGAATAAGGCGAGTATAGTCTTTAATAGCTTGTTCACGCTCCTTTTTGTCTAGGCTATTTTGCCACGCATTGAACTCATCGAAGCAAACCACTACAAATTCTCTGGAACTATCGATTCCTTTTTGGCGATTTTCAAGGATTTTTAATCCTAGAGTAAGTAATTCTGAAACCTCATCAAATCGCTTAAATCCTTTACAGCCATTTAGAAAGGCAAAGTCTGTATCAGCTTTGTAATCACCAATAAGGAACGTTGCTTCTAGGTAGGTACAAGCAAACCTTGCTAAAAAGACCTTTGTTGCATAGGTCTTACCTGAGCCTGAGGAGCCTACCAAAAGAGCGTGAGGTACACGCTCAACTGGTATATCCCAGAAAAAATGATTTCTGTACTCAAATAGATTTTTATCAAGAAAGCATTTCATCTGTTAATACTCCTATTTAGAAGTGTAAGAAAACTGAATTTCCAAATTTAGATAATACTGATTATTATACCGTAACAGTTTTCCAAATTGAGGCGTAACAGAAAGCCACTGCCCTTTGTCTGACCAGCTTTCATAGGTTGTAGATTCAGCTATGTATTTGTTAAACTGTATTAAAAAGACTTGTTGAACATAGCTTTCTTCATTGATATCAGGTTTCTTTGATAACATAATTGGAAAACTAACAAGGTGAGAGCTATTGTCATCGTTACTTTGCAAGAATCGAATGTAGCGACTATCAAAAAGAAGTTTTTGACCTGAAACAGTGGCGCTTTCTTCAATTACCTGTTCAATATCTGCTGTGATTGTTGGAAGGTTTAACTGAAGCGTCTGATCCTGTTTCTGCTTTTCTCTAATTTCACTTACCCTAAGAGCTAAATAAAGAAATCCAGCAAATAAGATAATCAACCAAGATATAAACGACATATAATGATTCCTTTCTAAGGATAAGGGGAGATACTCCCCATTACCCATTAAACCAATTCAATAAAAGCAGACTTAGCTTTTACTGAGAGCGCAGCACGGTTCCCATTAGTGTAGGCGTTGATAGAAACATTTTCGAGAATAATTTCTACTTTTTCATCAAATAAAGTCGTAAAGTCAGAGACATTAACTATATCAGCCTTGATATTTGTTTGACTAAATCGACCGTCTGAAGTTCGTACACCAATAGTCAAATTGGTTTGACCAGTGCTGAGACCAGATGTATAGTCTTTTACTGCCGATGCGCCAATAAATCGACCCTGCAATGTTGTTTGTGTAGCTTCCATAGGCTACCTCTTTTCTAACCGTTTTATTAAATACATCAAAAAATTCACGGCTTTTCAAATTTATTGAAGATATGTATTGTGTGATAGTTACCTCACATCTTAATTATTCCATAAAAACTGACAAGACTTTACCTAAATTCACTTAAAATATAAGTAATAATTTTTCTTGGTTTTTTTAAGATTTTTTTGTTTGTTCAAACCATTGTTTAAAGCTTGCTACATAGCACTTTCAGTGGAATATAATTTATTATCTACCGAGATTATTTGGTTCAAAAAAAAAAATAAATTTTTGTAAGATTGTTATTGAAAACGTTTTACCCTAAACTTTTATAAAAACCCGTTAATATCTTGACGTTTAAAATGTATTAATGCTAAAATGATACATAAACTTTTTTGTGTAAAGGATGTTTGCTATGGAAGAAAAAAAAGAAGAACGCATGCTTGTTGCAGTTACAGTTAATTTGATGCACAAAATGGAAGAATTTAAAGAGTTTAAAGAAGAACAAGGGATTAGTGGAGATTATGAAGCTAAAATTGCTTATCTAGCAGAAAAGTTTCACATGAGCGACCAGACAGCAGAAAATTTGTTGACTGGTAAGGTAGTTTCTAAAAATAATTATTTAGCTATTTTTCCTTCCTTTGACAAAGATAATATAAACAAAAAATCTACTGCATTAGAAAGATTTGCAGAGACTATTGTGGATGAAATAGAGAAGGAAAATGAAGATTATATTACAGAAGTATCTAATATAATCACTAATAAATTAGAAAAACTTGATTTAAAAAATAAGGCAAAAGCTGTATTATCAGATGATAAATGAGCGGAATCATTAAAAAACTCCATAATATCAAGCTTAAAAAGTGTAGAGTTCCCAAATAAGAAAACTAAAATTAATGACTACGCTCTAATTGTATGGATTGATCACTTTTATAAGAGTATCTCTGAACAAGATAATCTATTTGAAATTACTAGCAAATTAGATACTATCTCGAAAGCTATTGAATATCTTCCTCTTGTTGAAAAGATATTTGAATCTGAAGAAAATATTGAAATATTGTCTCGGTTAGATAATCGTCTTGCTTCATTTATGCTAGTTGAACATCTAGAAGAGTTAGGATTATTGGATTGCATTGAAAAAGCAACTAATGGACTAGCGGGGATGAATGAATTTAACATTAAATTTGGAAAAACTTATGATAAATTTGTTTTACTAGATTGGCTATTCAATAATGCTAAGAAAGCATTGAATGGTGAAGATATACCTAAATTTATTCACAGTCAGACTAAAACAGAGCATGATATAAAGGGAGAAACTAAAAATTAAATTAGCAAATTTAAAAAAGCCAAGTTCAAAAATACTTGGCTTAATTTATTTGTTTTAATATATCTCGGAGAGCCTTTATAGTAGGTTCTCTTTTTTCTGTCGGTAGATTTCTAATATCTTCAATGAGTTGTGAAAACTCTCCGCTTTGATTTTGATTTTCAATATTAAAAAAAGTATTCATATCAACTTCAAGTGCTTGTATAATTTTTTCAATGGTTTCAAGCTTAACGTTTAATTGTTTATTTTCTAACCTATATATATAGTTAAAACCCAAATCAGCTTTTTCTGCTAGATATTCTTGTGTCATCCCGCTTTTCAGTCTTAGAAGTCTGATTTGTTTTGCAACAAATTCTCTTAAATTTATTTTTTCAGTCATGATAGTACCTCATAACTATCATACAAGTTTATCTCGTTGAATAAATCGTTATCAAAAGACTGAAATTTTTGAAAGAATAATATTTAAAAGACTGTAAAATGTGGTATAATATTATTCATAAAACAGTCTTTTAAGACATAAAGGAGTTTATATGATGGAATCAAACACACAAGGTCACGGAACCATCAAGAAATTGCGTACTGGTGCAGTCGTTTCTACTTTAGCACTTACAGCTTTTGGGGTATCTACTACGGTATCTGCTAGCGAAACCGAAGTAGCCGTTAATGAACCTGCAACTAGGGTAGTTGCTAAGGACGAGGTTGTCCCTAAAGTTCCTAGTCAATCGGACGTAGATAAGGCTAAGGCTGAGTCAGATAAAGCTAATCAGGATGTAGCTAAGCAAAAAGAAGTTGTTTCAACTACAGAAACTAAGATTGCCGATGCTGAAAAGTCTATCGCTGAAACTACTAAAAAGGTAGAAGAAGCTAAGTCTGTTACACCTGAAAAGGTAGCTGAGGCTAAGGCTGACGCTGACAAGAAAGCCAGTGAGCTTGCGACTGCTGAAAAGACCGTAGCTGATGCTGATAAGTCTGTTTCTGCAACTGCTGAAAAGGTTGCTGACCAAACTAAGGTAGTATCTAATGCTGAGAAAACTGCCACAGCTACGGCTAATAAGGTAGCTGACGCTCAGAAAAAAGTAGATTCTCTTTCATCTACTACTGATACCACCCAACTTGAACAAGAGGTAGCTACGCTTACTAACCAAGTTAAAGGTGACGAGAAAGCCGTAGAGACTGCTCAGACTAACCTTGACAACGGTAAAAAGGCTCAATCTAACAAAGACCAAGCTATCAAAGACGCCCAAGGTAGGGTATCTCAAGCTGAATCTAACCTCAGCCAAGCCACTACAGCTCTTGCTAATGCTAAAGCTGACCAATCCAACAAAGACAAGGCAGTTACTACTGCTAAATCAGCTCTTGAAGTAGCTAAACAAGGTGTCACTGAAACAACTACATCTTCTGAAACAATGTACGATGTTCCTAAAGCAACTTACGCTCCAGCTCTCTCACAAGGGTATATCGATGCAATCAAGGCTCTTGCCAATGGTACAGGTACTGCAGACGCAGTTCGTAAAGCAGCCCTTAAGACCCCTTACATGGACGAAGAAACTGGGGTAGGTTCTAAATCACTTAAAGACTTCAACTCAACTGGAGAGTTAAACGGAGTTCCTTACGGTTCAGAAGATACAGACGCAACAGAGATTGCCGACTTCCAACACCTAACTAAAGACCAACAAATTCGATTGACTACTTATGCAGCGTCAATTATTAATGAGTTGCGTTCTAAGTTTGGAACTAAGCCTGTCACAGTAGGTGATAGTTCTCTTAAATTAGCTGAAGCCTTTAACAACTACGCTAATGCTTTTGTTAGTGCTAACAGTGGTGAGTACTCAGAACATAACACTAAAGGTATCAAAGAGAAGTACGAACTTGCTAAGAAAGAATCTAATGTAGATGTACCATCTCTTGCAATTCGTTCTAAAATGATTCCAGACTTCCTAGGTCTTGATAAGAAATTAACCACTATGGCTCACGTTAAGCAGGTCATGTATCAGGGTATCGTAAATGCCTTGATGGGTGTTAATGAAAATACTTCAAGTGAAGAGCGTTATAGCAGTGCACTTTCTCTCCTTGGATTGCGTGATGCTGACAAGACTAACCTTGGGGTGGGTATCGGATTAATGGGTAGTTACACTACTAAAGGCTACGAAACATCTATAACCTTGTCAGCCCCTCAATCAACTTCTGCAACTACTAAGAAGGTAGACGCTAAGGCAGTTGAAACTGCACAAAAAGCCTATGAAGACGCAGTCAAAGCATCTAAAGAAGCTAAATCAACTGTCCAATCAGCCCAAACTGCCTACACCAACGCTGAAACAGCTCTTGCTAATGCTCGTACTCATCTATCTGATTTGCTAGGTAACAAGATTGATGTTCCGTCACTTGAAAAGGCTCTTGCTGACGCTCAATCTAAACTAGCACAAGACACTAAAGCTTTGCAAACTGCTAAGGAATCGCTTGCTCTAGCTAAATCAAACGCTATGGATAAGGCTAAGGCTCTTGCTGAAGCTAAAACAGCTCTTGAGACTGCTAAAGCTGAACAATCAACTGCTGACCAATCCCTTGCAACTGCCAAAGGTGAATTGGAAGTCCTTACTAAGGCTCATGATGTAGCAGTATTGGCTCGTAAGTCAGCTGGTCAAGACCTTGCTCGTAAACGTGAAGCATCTAAAGAAGCTACTGACACTCATACAGTTCTTGAACTTGCTCTTACACACCGTGATGAAGTCCTTAAGGCTTTGGACAAAGAGCTTACTGATGCTAATGCTAAACTTGGTGTACTCCGTGCTGAATTGGAAACTGCTAAGGAAGAGTTGGCTCACCTAGAGGGTATCGCTGAAGCTAAGGCTCATGGGTATGAAAACTTTAAACAACTCAAAACTGAACATGACGCATACCTTGCAGAACAACAACGCTTGCAAGCTTTGAAAGACAAAGAAGATACAATCCGTAAAGCAGGTGGTCAACCTAAGGAAGTTACTGACGTTAACGGTAAAGTTGTTGATGTTGTGGATGCTAAGGCTCAAAATAAGGTTGTAGTTGCGACAGTAGGAACTAAAGACGATAAAACATATCAAGCTCCTGCACAAGCTACAAATGCAAAAGCAGAACCTAAGAAACAACTTCCAAATACAGGAACAAAGGAGACGATGCTAGGCTTATTAGGTTTTAGCTTATTAGCAAGTTTAGGATTAGGGTATATAAAAAAGGATAGAAAAGGGTAGAATAAATGAGTAATACAAGAAATTGTCTAAGAGAATTTATCAAATATAATTTATCAATTAGAAACTTTACTGTAACAAATCAAGGAAATTATTTGAAAGCAATAAAAGGGAAAGAAAAATATAGAATTTTGCCCGTTACTAGAACAATTCCGATAGAATCTGAAACTACTACTGTTGAAGCAAACTATGAAACTGTTAAAAAATTTCAAAAATATAATAATGGAAAATATATTGATTGTATTGCTTATGCCATAAGCAAAGTATCAGATAATAAAATTCAGGGGCTCGAATTATTTATAATTCCTATAGCAGAATTTGAGAAATATGTTCAACCTGATAAAAAAACTGGGGATGTTTTATCAAGAGCTTCTAATCACTATCATTACAACTATGCAAAATATAGTCATCAAATTAATGAATTAGTACATGATTCTTGGATGAGAAAGTAAAAAATAAAAAATCTTCTTACTTATTGTAGGAAGATTTTTTTGATTCCTAAAATTTATTGAAAAGACTGCGCTATTCCAACAATTTTTAGGAATGAAAAAAGTCCTAGAAAATTCTTAGGACTTTACATTCTTCGATTGTTGACTTTCTTTTTCATTTCAAAAAAGGTTGCCAAAAAGGTTGCCATAGAACTGATTTCAAATGATTTGTAATGAAATTCAATATTTTAAAAATCGCATGAAATCAGTGTTTTTCAGTATGTACTGAAATGTAATGAAACCTTATTTAACTTCTGTAAACACAACGTGTTTGCGAAGTTTTGGTGAGTATTTCTTCAATTGAAGACGGTCTGGAGTGTTACGTTTGTTTTTAGAAGTAAGGTACAAGCGTTCACCAGATTCTTTGTGTTCAAGTGTAATATTTACGCGCATGGTATCTCCCTTCTATTATTCAGCTGATGCAGCTTTAGCGATTTTACGTCCTTTGTAGTATCCTTTAAGTGATACACGGTGAGAACGTGAGTAATCTCCAGTAGTTTCGTCAAAGTTTACAGATGGAGCTGTTACTTTGTAGTGTGTACGACGTTTGTTTTTCTTCGCTTTTGAAGTGCGACGTGCAGGTACTGCCATTTTGATTTCTCCTTTAGGTATTTATATTCGATTCAATCTACTGATTTTCATCAACCATACTAGGATAACACATTTTTTTTGTAAAGTAAAGTTACTTGACAAAAAAAGATGAAAAAATTAGAAGGTCATCAACCAAATTAATCGAAATTTTCTGAAAATTCAAGAATTTTCTTCTGTTCATTGCTTTTAAAATGTGCTATAATAGTAAAAACTGAAATGGGAGGGAACAAATGACTGAATTAGATAAACGTCACCGCAGTAGCATTTATGACAGTATGGTAAAATCGCCAAACCGTGCCATGCTTCGTGCGACTGGTATGACAGATAAGGACTTTGAAACACCGATTGTGGGAGTGATTTCGACTTGGGCGGAAAATACGCCATGTAACATCCACTTGCATGATTTTGGGAAATTAGCCAAAGAAGGTGTCAAATCGGCAGGTGCTTGGCCTGTACAGTTTGGGACTATTACCGTAGCGGACGGGATTGCCATGGGAACGCCTGGTATGCGTTTTTCTTTGACATCTCGTGATATCATTGCAGACTCAATCGAGGCGGCTATGGGTGGTCACAACGTGGATGCCTTCGTTGCTATCGGTGGCTGTGATAAGAACATGCCTGGTTCTATGATTGCCATTGCTAATATGGATATTCCAGCTATTTTCGCCTATGGTGGAACCATTGCACCGGGAAATCTTGATGGCAAAGACATTGACCTGGTTTCTGTCTTTGAGGGGATCGGAAAATGGAACCACGGTGACATGACGGCTGAGGACGTGAAACGCCTTGAATGTAATGCTTGCCCTGGTCCTGGTGGCTGTGGTGGTATGTATACTGCTAATACCATGGCGACTGCTATCGAAGTTTTGGGTATGAGTTTGCCAGGCTCATCCTCTCACCCAGCTGAATCAGCTGATAAGAAAGAAGATATCGAAGCAGCAGGACGAGCTGTTGTTAAGATGTTGGAACTTGGTCTCAAACCATCAGATATCTTGACTCGTGAAGCCTTTGAAGATGCTATCACTGTAACTATGGTTCTCGGTGGTTCTACAAACGCCACTCTTCACTTGCTTGCCATTGCCCATGCTGCCAATGTTGACTTGTCACTTGAGGACTTCAATACGATCCAAGAGCGTGTGCCTCACTTGGCAGACTTAAAACCATCTGGTCAGTATGTCTTCCAAGATCTCTACGAAGTCGGTGGTGTGCCTGCGGTTATGAGATATCTCTTGGCGAATGGCTTCCTTCATGGAGATCGTATCACATGTACTGGTAAGACAGTTGCTGAGAACTTAGCTGACTTTGCAGACCTTACACCAGGTCAAAAAGTTATCATGCCACTTGAAAATCCAAAACGTGCAGACGGTCCGCTTATCATCTTGAACGGGAACCTTGCACCAGACGGTGCGGTTGCCAAGGTATCAGGTGTGAAAGTGCGTCGTCACGTTGGTCCAGCTAAGGTCTTTGACTCAGAAGAAGATGCGATTCAGGCTGTTCTGACAGATGAAATCGTTGATGGCGATGTTGTCGTTGTTCGTTTCGTGGGACCTAAGGGTGGTCCTGGTATGCCTGAGATGCTCTCACTTTCATCAATGATTGTTGGTAAAGGTCAAGGAGATAAGGTTGCCCTCTTGACGGATGGCCGTTTCTCTGGTGGTACTTATGGTCTAGTTGTTGGGCATATCGCTCCTGAAGCTCAGGATGGTGGACCAATTGCCTACCTTCGTACAGGCGATATCGTTACGGTTGACCAAGATACCAAAGAAATTTCCATGGCCGTATCCGAAGAAGAACTTGAAAAACGCAAGGCAGAAACAACCTTGCCACCACTTTACAGCCGTGGTGTCCTCGGTAAATACGCCCACATCGTATCATCTGCTTCACGCGGAGCCGTGACAGACTTCTGGAATATGGACAAGTCAGGTAAAAAATAAACTCAAAAAGCAAGCCAATCTCGGCTTGCTTCTTTTCATCTTCAAAAGTGATTTGCCTGCTTATACTCAATAAAAATCGAAGAGCAAACTAGAAAGCTAGGCGCAGGTTGCTCAAAACACTGTTTTGAGGTTGTGGATAGAACTGACGAAGTCAGCTCAAAACACCGTTTTGAGGTTGCAGATAGAACTGACGAAGTCAGTAACATCTATACGATAAGGCTAAGCTGATGTGGTTTGAAGATATTTTTGAAGAGTATTAACGAGGTGGCAGTCCAAGGGCAATACGGCCGTAGCGACTGATTCGTGTGATCTTCCAGGCAGGCGACCAGGTAACTTCAACCTTGACATCTTCGATACCCTCGATTTGTTTGAGACCTGCAACGATTTCGATAGGCAGGCTTTCGGCACAATCGCAGGCAGTGTCGGTGAAGGTCATGACAATCTTGCAGAGCCCAGTTTCGTCCAGATTGATTTCATAAATCAGGCCTAGATTGTAAACATCCAATTCCACATCTGTATCAAAAACCTTCTCTAGTTTTTCGATAATTTGGTCTTGTAAGGCCAAAGCACGGTCATTGATTTTGATATCGTCTCTCATTACAGTCCCTCCACGTGATAAATATCCTCTATTTTCTCATAATTCTGACAATTTGGCAAGTTTTTGATGAATTTTCTGAAAAATATGATAAAATGAAGAAAATACTGAATCAAGGGGATGCCTATGGAGCAGATTGGAAAAGTCTTTAGACAATTACGAGAGTCAAGAAATATCTCGCTGAGACAAGCAACTGGGGAACAATTTTCGCCGTCTATGTTGTCCCGCTTTGAAACAGGTCAGAGTGAGCTTTCGGTGGAAAAGTTTTTATTTGCCCTAGAAAATATATCTGCCAGTGTAGAGGAAATCCTCTTTCTAGCGAGAGGTTTTCAGTATGATACAGATTCTGAGTTGAGAAAAGAAATCATAGATGTCTTGGATCCAAAGAACATAGCTCCTCTTGAAGACTTGTATCGCAGGGAGTATCAAAAGCATGCCCATTCTCAAAACAAACAGAAACATATTCTAAATGCCATTATTATCAAGTCTTATATGAAGAGCATGGATGAAAGGGTAGAGTTAACAGCAGAGGAAGGGAAAGTTCTTCATGATTATTTGTTTTCTACCGAGATTTGGGGAATCTATGAACTCAATTTATTTTCAGTCAGTTCACCATTTCTATCTGTTTCTCTTTTTACTAGATATGTACGAGAAATGGTTCGAAAATCTGATTTTCTAATGGAAATGTCTGGCAATCGAAACCTTTTTCACACTATACTATTGAATGGCTTTTTAGCCAGCATTGAGTGTGAAGAATTTACCAATGCCTCTTATTTTAAACGTGTTATCGAAGAGCATTTCTATAATGAAAATGAGACCTATTTCCGAATTGTCTATTTGTGGGCGGAAGGTCTCCTTGATAGCAAGCAAGGTAGAGTCAAGGAAGGCCAGAAAAAAATGGAAGATGCTGTCCGTATTTTTGAGATGCTTGGCTGTAATAAATCTGCCGAATACTATAGAAAAACGACTGATTGTTGAATATCTGCAAACTAAGAAAATGATTTGAAATTTTAAGCGATAGAACTGTTGGGCTCTCTCGTGTCACTGGAGAAATTCTATCGTTTCTTTTTGTTCATTTTATTTGTTGCATATATTCAAAAGTTTTTCCTCTAAAATTTCTAAGTGCTATACTATAGTCATACTTCACATAAAACTTCGAACAAGAAGGGAGATTACCTATGAAACTATTGTTTAGAAATCAAGCTTATCGTCTCTTGACTTTGTCACGATTCTTCAATGCTTTTGGTGCTTCAATTTTCAATCTGGTATTTATCGTCTATGCATCGACCTTGCCACAAGCCTCCTTTGCTGTTGCTATGGCGAATATTGTCATGATTATTCCGACTCTCTTTACAGTTTTTGTAGGGATTCGGGCAGATTACACAAGGGACAAGATCAAATGGATGGTCTATAGCGGTTTGTTTCAGGCGGTTTTATTTTTTCTAGTAGCCATAGTTGTTCAGCAAGCTACTCTATTTGCCTTTTCTACTCTGTGTTTGATCAATGTCATTAGTGATGTCATCAGTGATTTTGCCGGTGGTTTGCGCATGCCTCTTATTAAGGAAAAAGTAGCTGAAGATGATCTGATGGAAGCTTATTCTTTTTCACAGTTCATCACCTATATTTCAGCTATTGGTGGTCAAGCTTTCGGAGTCTGGCTCTTAGGACTATCGGTCAACAATTTTTCTCTCATTGCGGGAATCAATGCCTGTTTTTTCCTCGTATCAGCTTCTGTTCTCTTTTTAGGAAGAAGCAAATTGAGCCTGTCAATGTCATCTGCTGATGGTGAAATCCTAAAAAATGAGAAGATTTCTATCAAAGACCAATTTCTAACAATTTATCGAAATTTACGCCTCGTTTTTCTTAAAAGTGGACAGAAAAACTTTGGTTTTATGCTCTTTGCTGTCTTGCTTATCAATGCCTTGGGTGGCGCTTTAGGAGGCATCTATAATATCTTCTTTTTGAGTCATTCTCTCTTGAATTTTTCTTACACAGAGGCATTATTTATCAGTCAAGTCTGTGCTTTAGTAGCAGTCATCATCAGTAGCCTTACGGGCAATGATTATTTTGGCAAGCAGTCCTTGCCTAGATTGATGATGTGGGTGACCGTAGGACTCAGTCTAGTTGGTCTAGCTAATTTATTCAATCAAGTCGTACTTGGTTTACTATTTCTCTGTTCAACTCTGTATGTGTCTGGTAAAGTTCAACCAAAGATTAGTGCCATGCTCATGAAAAATCTAGCTCCAGAGGTTCTAGCTCGTACCAGTAATTTTTTAGGTTTATTGTTCACCTTATCCATACCTGTGGGAACAGCTTGTTTTTCACTTGTTGGCGTATGGAATATACAGTTGACTTGGATACTATTTGTTGGTTTTTCCTTCCTAGCTATTCTTTTGACAGGTATTAATCTCAAAAATGATATCTAATACTCTTCGAAAATCTCTTCAAACCACGTCAACGTCGCCTTGCCGTAGTACGGTTACTGACTTTGTCAGTTCTATCCACAACCTCAAAACAGTGTTTTGAGCAACCTGCGGCTAGTTTCCTAGTTTGCTCTTTGATTTTCATTGAGTATAAATCCTAATTTTTTTCTTACTGTTTTAATCCCTCTATTTATGGTAAAATAAGACTATTAAGTTTAAAGAGGATTCCCTATGAAATTACAAAAACCAAAAGGAACGCAGGATATTTTACCTGCTGAATCTGCCAAGTGGCAGTACGTTGAGGGCTTTGCCCGTGAAATTTTCAAGCGCTATAACTATGCAGAAGTGCGCACGCCTATTTTTGAGCATTACGAGGTTATCAGTCGCTCTGTCGGAGATACAACGGATATCGTAACCAAGGAAATGTACGACTTTTATGACAAGGGTGACCGTCATATTACCCTCCGTCCAGAAGGAACAGCGCCCGTTGTCCGTTCCTATGTGGAAAATAAACTTTTCGCCCCAGAAGTGCAAAAGCCAAGTAAGTTCTACTACATGGGCCCTATGTTCCGCTATGAGCGTCCACAGGCAGGGCGTTTGCGCCAGTTCCACCAGATTGGTGTTGAGTGTTTTGGCTCTAGCAATCCAGCTACCGATGTGGAAACAATCGCGATGGCAGCCCATTTCTTGAAAGAAATCGGCATCCAAGGTGTCAAATTGCACCTCAACACTCTTGGAAATCCTGAGAGCCGTGCGGCCTACCGTCAAGCCTTAATTGACTATTTGACACCGCTCAAGGAGACCTTGTCTAAGGATAGCCAACGTCGTTTGGAGGAAAATCCTCTCCGTGTCTTGGACTCTAAAGAAAAAGAAGACAAGGTAGCAGTAGAGAATGCGCCGTCTATCTTGGATTTCCTTGATGAAGAAAGTCAAGCTCATTTTGATGCTGTCCGTCAGATGTTGGAAAATCTTGGAGTAGACTATATCATCGATACCAATATGGTGCGTGGTCTGGACTATTACAACCACACCATTTTCGAGTTTATCACAGAGATTGAGGGCAATGACTTGACAGTCTGTGCAGGTGGTCGTTACGATGGTTTGGTTGCTTACTTTGGTGGCCCTGAAACTGCTGGCTTTGGTTTTGGACTTGGTGTAGAGCGCCTGCTTCTCATTCTTGAAAAGCAAGGTGTGGCTCTCCCTATCGAAAACGCCCTAGATGTCTATATCGCAGTCTTGGGTGATGGAGCAAATGTCAAGGCCTTGGAGTTGGTACAAGCTCTTCGCCAACAAGGCTTCAAAGCAGAGCGTGATTACCTCAACCGTAAGCTCAAAGCTCAATTCAAGTCAGCCGATGTCTTTGCGGCTAAGACCCTCATCACCCTAGGAGAGAGCGAAGTCGAAAGCGGACAAGTAACGGTCAAGAACAACCAAACCCGAGAAGAAGTGCAAGTTGCGCTTGAGACAATCAGCCAAAACTTCTCAGAAATCTTTGAAAAATTAGGATTTTAATGATAGATAAACTGGTCAGGAATCTACTCCTGACCTTTTTCTTTTGCAAAATGACAAAAATAATAAACTTTTTGACAAATATGCTTGTCAAAAAGAAAAAGATGTGTTACAATATAAGCAAGTTAAGAGAAAAGGAGAAAGGAACGATTATGTGGGCATTAGGATTTGTACCTCTTGTGATTATGTATTATATCTACCATTCCCAAAAGGTCAAGAAACTAGAGAATAAAATCAAAAGAATTGAGCAAAAACAGAAAGGAAATAAAGAAATGTCAAGAATTTTAAAAGAATTGATTGGGAAAACACCGACAATCGTTGGACAAGTTTTTGGAACAGACAACTGGGAAGTTGTAGATGTAGATGAGGAATGGGTCAAGCTACGTCGTGTTGATAAAAAGGGAAAAGAAAAATTCAAACTACAACGCATTGAGGATATCCAAACCGTTGAATTTGACGGAGAGTAGGTGTGTAACATGCAACTAAAAAATCGTCTAAAAGAGCTTCGGGCTCGCGATGGTCTCAATCAAACCGACCTAGCCAAGCTGGCAGGGGTTTCCAGACAGACCGTTAGCTTACTAGAACGGGACGAATACACCCCGTCCGTTGTGATTGCCTTGAAAATATCTCAGATTTTCAACGAAACAGTCGAATCGGTATTTCGCTTGGAGGAGGATGAGTGATGAACATGTATAGAGTGGTTTATTATATGAGTGTTCTTGCCCTTATTGTGAATGCCTTGGCTATGATTGGAACATTACTGGGTTGGTGCTATTTTGTTGAAAGTAAGTATTTGTTTTGGATTAACTTAGTCCTCTTGTCCATTTTCAATCGGTTGAAGAAAAAGGAGAAAGATGATGAACAAGTATAAAGTGATTTATTATGTAGTTGCCATAGCTTTATTAGTCAGCGTGTGTCTACTAATTGGAACAAATCTAGGATGGTTTGATCTCTATTACAGCGACCAATTTGTTTGGGCCTACTTTGCTCTTATCCCAGTCGTTGACTGGATTGAAAAGAAAGCAAACAATTTAGCAAGTGAAAAAGGAGAATGAATATGAAAAAGAAACGTGGATTGTTATTATTTTTAATGTCTATTGTCTTGGGAGGTTTCTTGGGCATGTTTGTAGGGATGTTTAAGGCACGTGCTGAATCCCACGCAATTATGTTAGATGTAAAAATTTTGATACCATGGATATCAGCTATTTGTTTAGTATTAGGTTTCATTAGCATTCTTTTGACATTCAATTTCCTAAAGAAAAGCAGAAAATTTCATTCATTGTATCAAGAGGAAATGGATGATGAGCTGAATGAAACCTACTATGTGCAAATGTATCGGAATCTCGAGTTTGGGACTATTGCTTTTAATAGTGCAAGCGTAGCGATTTTATTGGCTCTCTTCATTTCAGGAAGTGAAGTAATTGTACTCGATATAAGCCATATAACCTTATCCCTTTCCTTTTTGGGATTAGTGTTAGTTTTAAATGCTCAAAAATATCTTTTTAAGACCATTGCGATTGTTCGTCAGTTTGATTTAGTATTTTTCTCAACACCAAAGGATATCTTGGACCATTTCGATTCTTATGATGAAGGGGAGCGCAAGGCTAATTTGGAACAGAGTTTTCGGATTTTATTCCAATTAAATAACTATGTCTTGCCAGCTTTGTACTTTCTGATTGCTCTCTTTTCCTTACTGACAGGAGAGATTCAGTTACTAGCTTTCTTGCTTGTCGGAGCAATCCATATTTATATCAATGTGATGCAGTTACCTATGGTGAAACGTTATTTTAAATAAAGGAGTTTCTATGATTCGTGTTGAAAATGTAAGCAAAAGTTTTGGGAGCAAAAAAGCTCTTCATCAGATTTCTTTTGAGATTAAGGAGGGGGAAATCTTTGGTTTTCTTGGGCCTTCTGGTTCAGGTAAAACAACCATGATCAACGTCTTGACAGGTCAGTTGCCTGCAGATCAAGGTAACACAATTTTGTTAGGTAAGAATTCTCAAGATTTAACTTCAAATGATTTAGAACAAATCGGTATAGTTAGTGATGGCAGTGGTTTTTATGAAAAGATGAGTCTTTATAAAAATCTGCTCATTTACGCTAAGTTATATGGCCTCAAGGCAGATAGAGTACATCAGGTGCTCCAACAGGTTGGATTGGCAGATGCTAAAGATATTATCGCAGAAAAACTATCTACAGGAATGAAACAACGAATGTTCTTGGCTCGTGCCCTTCTGAATGCTCCTAAGATCCTCTTTCTAGATGAGCCAACCAGTGGCTTAGACCCTACAACATCTAAGATGATTCATACCCTACTACAAGAATTAAAGCAGGCAGGGACAACTATCTTTCTGACCACGCATGATATGCATGAAGCAACTCTGCTTTGTGATCGCTTATCTCTTTTGAATAAGGGGAACTTAATAGAGTATGGAAGTCCACAAGATATTATCCAGAAGTACCATGTGGATAAGAAAGTACGTGTAGCTTATAAAGATGGACGAGAACAGATAGTTCCATTTGAAGAATTGCCACATTTAGACACGACAGATTTGATGGTGGTTCACTCTTGTGAGCCGACTTTAGAAGAAATCTTTATCAGATTAACAGGAGAAAAGTTAGATGTTTAGAAAATTAAATGCCCTACTATGGTTAAGATTACAAGTCCTTATTAGCAATTCAACTTTGTTAGCGACTTTATTGATGCCTTTTGGTATTGCTGTTCTATATAATGAATTCATGAATAAGAATGGAGAATTGAGTATGTTTCTCCTCTCTACGAGTTTGACCATGGTCTTGAGTATGGGAAGTGGTTATATGGTATCGATTATGATGGCAGAAGATAAGGAAAAACGAAATCTTAAATCACTCATCCTAAGTGGTGTGACAGCAACAGAATATACTCTTAGTATGCTCGTCCTCCCTATGTTGATTATGTTGCTTGGAATGATTTTACTCCCAGTCTATCTTAAAGTAGATCTATCAGGTTACTTATTTGCCTACGTTATCTATTTGCTCCTAGCAACTATTAGTATTATTTTTCTCAACCTTCTAATCGGTGCGGTGTCAGATACTCAGTCTAAAGCGCAAGTTTATAGTATCTTCCCTATGTTAATTGTCTCTTTTTTACCTATAATTGCTCTTCAAAATGATACGGCTCAGAAAGTGTTAGATTACTCTTTTATTGGTCCAATTGTAAATCTTTTAAATAAAAAAGGTGGAGAGATATCTTTTTCTAACATCGGCATGTTACTTGCTTGGGTACTTGTGTTAGGGATAGCAAACCTCTTTGTATTGAAAAACAGCTATAAAGCAAGATAGGAGACCTTTATGAAACTACTTAAAAACCTCGGCTGGTTTCTTCTAGCCATTCTATCCTTTTTATTCATCTATGGCTTCATTCAGGGGCTCGCGACTACGTCTCTTGCCTTAGGCGCTTCCCCCTATGCTGTTACCTTACTCTATGTGGCCTTGGCTGGAGTTTATGTGTACGGTATTTACAAATGGTATCAGAAAGCTCCTGTTCATATTGAGAAGAGTGGCTTCAACCGATTTATTTGGCTTCCTGCCTTGGTTTGGTTCTTAGCTCTTGTCGTTCAATTCTTCCTGCCTGATGATCCTTCAGTAAATCAGCAAATGGTGACAGATTTGGCCTTGTCTCAACCACTATTCTCCTTCTTTGCTACGGTTATTTTTGCTCCTTTGACGGAAGAACTTATCTTTAGAGGGATGTTGGCACGCTATTTCTTTCCTAAGCAGGACAATAGTAAACAAACTCTGATTTTCCTTCTGGTATCTAGTGTTTTGTTTGCCTTAGGTCATTTCCCAAGTGATGTGCAACAATTTTTAGTCTATTTTAGCCTTGGTTTTAGCTTTGGCTTGGCTTATATTAGTAGAAAGGGGCTCGCTTACAGTATTTCACTACATGCTTTGAATAATTTAGTCAGCTTTTTGATGATTCTCATGCTATAATAGAGTCAGGAGGTCACATGAAACGAGTAATTTTATTAGCAGTGATTCAAGCAGTCGTTCTATTTTTCATCATTGGGGCGCTAGCTTATGCCTTTAAGGGCGATTTCTTTTATAGCCATCTAGCAGTGGTCTTTGCCCCTATTGCCGGTATCTGGCGTTTTGGGACAGCTTATACAACGGAAATTGTCTTGCCGAGAAAAGCGGCTGAAATCGCTGAAAAGCGTAAAGCAGGCAAAAATTCAAAATAAAAGAGTCCGGTGAAGTTCATCGGATTTTTGTATTATACTCAATGAAAATCAAAGAGCAAACTAGGAAGCAAGCCGCAGGTTGCTCAAAGCACAGCTTTGAGGTTGGAGATGAAGTTGACGTGGTGTGAAGAGATTTTCGAAGAGTATTAGCGTTAATTTTTAGGGCCTCCACTTGATTTTTAAAGACAGGCAAACTTTTCTGCTGATTTTCATGAAGAGCCTGCGCTTTTATGGTAAAATAGTAACAGAATAAAAGAGGAGAGAAACAATGAAACGTAGTATGTATGCTGGTCGTGTTCGTGAGGAACACATCGGACAAGAAATGACCTTGAAAGGATGGGTTGGCCGTCGTCGTGACCTTGGTGGTTTGATCTTTATCGACCTTCGTGACCGTGAAGGAATCATGCAGTTGGTTATCAACCCTGAAAAAGTTTCTGCAGAGGTTATGGCAACAGCTGAAAGCCTTCGTAGTGAATTTGTTATCGAGGTGACTGGACAGGTCGCTGCGCGTGAGCAAGCCAATGATAAGTTACCAACTGGTGCAGTTGAGTTAAACGTGACAGCTCTGACAGTGCTTAATACAGCTAAGACAACACCATTTGAGATTAAGGATGGTATTGAGGCTAATGACGATACACGTTTGCGTTACCGTTACCTTGACCTTCGTCGTCCAGAAATGTTGGAAAATCTTAAACTTCGTGCTAAGGTGACCCACTCTATCCGCAACTACTTGGATGAGTTGGAGTTTATCGACGTGGAGACACCATTCCTTTCTAAGTCAACTCCTGAAGGGGCGCGTGACTATTTGGTGCCATCTCGTGTTAATAGAGGGCATTTCTACGCTCTTCCACAAAGTCCACAAATCACGAAACAGCTCTTGATGAATGCTGGTTTTGACCGTTACTACCAAATCGTTAAATGTTTCCGTGACGAGGACTTACGTGGAGACCGCCAGCCTGAGTTTACCCAGGTCGACTTGGAAACATCTTTCCTTACTGAGCAAGAAATCCAAGATATCACAGAAGGCTTGATTGCGCGCGTGATGAAGGAAACTAAAGGCATCGAAGTAACGCTTCCATTCCCTCGTATGAAATACGATGATGCTATGGCTCTTTATGGTTCTGACAAGCCAGATACGCGTTTTGACATGTTGCTTCAAGACTTGACAGAAGTGGTCAAAGGTGTTGACTTCAAAGTCTTTTCAGAAGCACCTGCTGTAAAAGCCATTGTGGTCAAAGGCGCTGCGGACAACTATTCACGTAAAGACATCGACAAGATGACGGAAGTAGCCAAACAGTACGGTGCCAAAGGACTTGCTTGGGTCAAGGTTGTGGATGGAGAATTAAACGGACCAGTTGCTAAGTTCTTGACTGGCATTCAAGCAGAATTGACAGCAGCGCTTGCACTTGAGGATAAGGATTTGGTTCTCTTTGTGGCGGATACGCTTGAAGTGGCCAATGCAACTCTTGGTGCCCTTCGTGGACGTATTGCCAAAGAGCTTGGTTTGATTGACAATGATAAATTCAACTTCCTTTGGGTGGTTGACTGGCCAATGTTTGAATGGTCTGAAGAAGAAGGTCGCTACATGAGCGCCCACCATCCATTCACACTTCCACAGGAAGAGACAGTTCACGAATTAGAAGGTGATTTGGCTAAGGTTCGTGCCATTGCTTACGATATCGTCTTGAACGGTTATGAGCTTGGTGGTGGTAGCCTTCGTATCAATCAAAAAGACCTTCAAGAACGCATGTTCAAGGCTCTTGGTTTCTCAGCCGAAGAAGCAAATGACCAGTTTGGCTTCCTTCTTGAGGCCATGGACTATGGTTTCCCACCACACGGTGGCTTGGCTATCGGGCTTGACCGATTTGTCATGCTCTTAGCAGGAGAAGAAAATATCCGTGAAGTCATTGCCTTCCCTAAGAATAACAAGGCAACTGATCCAATGACACAAGCTCCTTCAACAGTAGCTCTAAAACAACTAGAGGAACTCAGCTTACAAGTAGAAGAAGATGAAACAAGCAAAACGAATTAAGCGGTGGCGCTATTATCTGCGCCGCTTTGCTTATCAGATAAAAATTTTACGTGTCTTACAAAGCATCTCTCGTGAAAAATACGATGAGAAGATTTCGGCCTCTCTGGTCTATGGATTTTTATCAGCAGTGGCGGTCAATTTCTTTTTCCAACCAGGGCATGTGTATTCGAGTGGTGCGACAGGTCTGGCACAGATTATCTCTGCCTTGAGTAATTACTGGTTTGGTTTTCATATTCCGATTTCATTGGCTTTCTATGCTATTAATTTTCCTTTGATGGTTTTAGCTTGGTATCAGATTGGCCATAAGTTTACCGTCTTTACCTTTATCACGGTGTCCATGAGTTCCTTATTTATCCAGTTTGTCCCTGTGGCGACCTTGACGGAGGATCCCATTATCAATGCCCTTTTTGGGGGTGTTGTCATGGGCTTGGGGATTGGTTTCGCTCTTCGCAACAATATCTCCAGCGGCGGGACGGATATCGTCAGCTTGACCATTCGCAAGAAAACGGGTAAGAATGTTGGTAGTATTTCTTTCTTGGTAAATGGGACTATCATGCTGATAGCAGGTTTGACCTTTGGATGGAAGTATGCCCTT
Source organism: Streptococcus mitis (assembly GCF_047464945.1). GTDB lineage: Bacteria > Bacillota > Bacilli > Lactobacillales > Streptococcaceae > Streptococcus > Streptococcus mitis_EA. The sequence continues at coordinate 24,293 of NZ_JASHAX010000009.1, forward strand.
TACTCGATGATTACTATCTTTGTCTCTAGCCGAGTGACAGATGCGGTCTTTACCAAGCAAAAACGCATGCAGGCCATGATTGTGACCAATCATCCAGACAAGGTAATTGAAAAAATCCATAAAAAATTACACCGCGGCGCAACCATGATCCACGATGCAGAAGGAACTTATAATCACGAAAGAAAGGCAGTTTTAATTACTGTCATTACGCGTGCAGAGTTTAATGAATTTAAACTCATTATGAAACAAGTTGATCCAAGTGCCTTTGTCTCTGTATCTGAGAATGTTCATATTCTGGGACGGTTCGTTGAAACAGATAATTAATAATCAAAAAAACCAGCTCGAGCTGGTTTTTATTTTTCGATAATTTTGTGAGCAATCAACTGGCGGTAGCAAATTTGTTTATTGCTTTTAGCATCGTTGATAATCTGGAGAATGGTTTCAAGGGAAACACGACCGAGTTCCAAGCTATTGATATCGATATAGGCTGCCAAGTTGAGCTTGGGATTGACCGAGTCGAAGCTGAGGACAGGAACATCCAGTTGGTGTTTTGCGATGTAATCACAGACCCCTTCAGCTAGGAGACTATCAGTTGTGATAATGGCATCGATTTTTGTGTCATGCTCGAAGAGGTGTTTACTAAATTGATAACCTTCTTCTTCAAGAAATTCTGTCGCAAAGTAAGTCAGATTGCTATCAAGAGGAAGTTGGTGTTGCTTGAGGGCTGATTCGTATCCTGAAAAACGGTCTTGAGTAACAAAGAGTTTCTTGGCACCTCCGATAAAGGCAATTCGCTTGCAACCTTTTTTAATGAAGTATTCGGCCGCATCAAAACCAGCTTGGACATTGTCATTATCGACAAGAGGAATAAAAGGTGAAATAGATTTCCCTAATATGAGGAAGGGGAACTGCTCATCAGCAACCAGTTTGACCAGGGGATCTTCTTCTTCAGCATAGAGGAAAATCAAACCATCTACACGCTTACCATAGACCATCTGAGAAATGGCTTTAAGACGCTCTTTGGCATCTTTACCTGTCGCAATCTGAATGGCATAGTGGTTTTCAGAGGCGACTTGGGCAATACCACGGAGAACAGATGGGAAGAAAGGGTTTTGATAGAAGGCATCTGAGTCGTCAGGAAGCACCAATCCGATAACCTGAGTATAGCTGCTCACTAAGCTACGAGCATTGAGGTTGGGGTGGTAGTTGAGCTCCTTCATAGCCTTGCGAACGCGTTTTTTCGTTTCGTCGCTAATGGTTGATTTGTTTTGAATAACACGGGTTACGGTTGAAGGTGAAACACCTGCAGCCTTAGCCACATCTTTAATCGTAACGGGCATAAAAATCTCCTATTTATGGTAATCTGGATCACGGAAGTAGGTTTTATAAAAAATAGTGACCAGATAAAGAACAAAAAGAATGTTTTGTACAGTGATGAGGGTTGTCATATTTTGACCAAATAACCCTAAAACAAGGGTAATCAGAGTTGGTAATCCTAAACAGTTCAAGATAAAATGGTAGCACTCTTTAAAGGTTTTAAAGGAAAAGAGGCGTGATTTTTTTGTGATGTAAAGAAGAAGACTGGCTCCAAGAGAGACTATAAAAAAGTTGAGTCCGAATAGGAAGCTAGCACCAAGAACGAGAAAGAGACTGATATAGACTCTATTTTGCTGGTACCAGTCTTTAGAAATAGCTTGGGTCAAGCTTTCCTTACTTTTAAAGCTCTCAGTTTGAATAGCCTGGTAACGAATGCGGGTGAGTTCTTTTCCTTCTTTACTGATAACAAGCTCCTCCCGACCAAAATGTAGTTGTAAGTCTTTTGGCAACTCCTTGCTTTGACTAGAGTCAATCAAGAGAGAAGGTTGCTTGTTTTTAGTCCCCGAATAGGTCAGTTTCCCCTCCACGATTTCTACATGTTCTGATAAATCCTTGATTGCTTCATCGGTTAATGGTGTGTATACATTGTCGATAAAGGTATCTAATGGATAGGTTTCCTGGGAGCTGTTTTGAATGGCAATTGGAACCATAGACAAGCTAATGAGGAAGATACTGGTAAATATTAGTTGAAACCAGTTAAGCCCAAAACGTTTGGTAAGGGGCTTACGAAATCCCCAAATACTTGAAAAATATGAAAATGGATATGGAAGCATTTGTATCTTTCTAAAAGGTGTTTTCTATATGAGTATTATTATATAGAGAAATGTGCTTTATTTCAAGTCTAGGAGACAAATTGCTTGTGCGAAAGCTCCTTTTTTATAGCATAATAGTATGCTGCAGTTCTAAAAGAAAAAGGGTGGCGGGGATAAATTATCCCTTGTCGCCACCACTTGTAAGTCCTGAAACAAAGTTCTTTTGTAGGAAGAAGAAGAGAATACAGATTGGAAGGGCAATGAGGATAGCACCTGCTGAGAAGTAGGCAATCTTCATGTTTTTTGCATTGTTAACGAAGGTTTGGAGACCAACGGCAACAGTAAAGTATTCTTTCTCACGAAGCAAGAAACTAGAGAGGATGTAATCCCCGAAAGGTCCCATGAAGGCCCAGAGAGCTTGTACAGCTACCATTGGGCGAACAAGAGGTAGAACAATCTGCCAGAAGCGACGGAAGTGTCCTGCACCATCTAGTTTTGCAGATTCGTCGAGAGACATTGGAACTGTATCAAAGTAGCCTTTCATAAGCCAGGCATTCATCGGAATACCTCCACCTACATACAGGAAGATAAGGAACCAACTGTGGTTAAGAGCGTTCAACATAAGGGCCATAACAAAGAAGGCAGTTAAGGCAGCCATGGTTGGCACCATTTGGATAATCAAGAAGAAGACCAAACTTTGTTTACGAGCGATGAAGTTGTAGCGGCTATATGCATAACCAGCAAGGACGATGATACTTGTTTGAACAGCCATAGTTACCAAGGCAATAATCAAAGTATTGAGGTACCAAGTGCCGTATAGTGTTTCAGAGAAGAGTCCTTGGAAGTTAGCAAAGCTAAAGTCAACGTTGCTATCTAACTTAAAGGCTACCACATTACCAGTCTTGAAAGCAGACATAATGGTAATCAAAAGTGGATAGATAATCACGATTGATAGTCCGATCAAGTAGAAGTAAGTAAGGGCTTGAGTCAGTCTACGTTTGAGTTTGATTGAGTTATTCATCTTAGACGTCCTCCATATCAAATGCGTGTAGTTTCTTGAATGCAATCATAGAAATAGAGATAACAATGATAGAGATAATCAAGGTAACAGCTGCCGCCATAGAGTATTGAGGAGATGTACCTGTAGTCAAACGGTAAATCCATGAGATCAAGATGTCAGTTGAACCAGCTCCACCTCCGACACTACCAGGTCCACCAGCATTGAAGAGGTACATGATAGAGAAGTTGTTAAAGTTGAAGGTGTATTGGCTGATCAATGTAGGTGCCGCAACAGCCAAAATCATTGGGAAAGTGATGTTGCGGAATTTTTGCCAAGCATTGGCACCGTCAATATAAGCTGCTTCGTAAAGATCATTTGGAATAGATTGCAAGATACCCAAAGTTAAAACGTAAATGTATGGGAATCCAAGCCAACCTTGCATCATAATCAAGGCAATCTTAGTCCAAGTTGGGTCTGTTTTCCAAGGAATAAGAGCACCATCAAGGAAAGGAAGGAATTTAGCCAAGATTGGCAATACTTGAGTGTTGATAGCACCAACACTATCATTAAACATGTTTGAGAATGTCAAGATAGTGATGAAGGCTGGGACAGCCCAAGGAAGAAGGAAAATAACACCAAAGATACGTTTTCCTTTGATAAATGGTTGGTTAGCAATAATAGCTGTGAAGATACCGATAACAATCTGTAAAGTTGAGGCAGCCAAAGCCCAGATGATGGTCCAAGAAAGAACGGCACCAAAGGCAGAACGGAAGGTACTCAAACTCCAGATATTTGTAAAGTTAGTTAAGCCAACCCAGTCCAACAATTTGTTAGGAGGTAAGTGTTGGAAGTCGTAGTTTGTAAAGGCAATCATCAAGGTTACAATAACTGGGAAGATGATTGCAAATGTCATAGCTACATATGATGGGATAATTAAAAGGTAAGGGAAGCCATTTTCATAGATTCCTTTGACCATTTCTTTAAAGGTAAGTGCTACTGGTATGCCATTGTTAATGTGTTTGGCAGTTGTATGTGCATCTTTAATATTTGAGAAATAAAAGAGCACATAAACGACTACAAAGATTAAATGGAAGGCACCACGAATCAGCATAAAGAGGGAATTATCACGACCAGGTTTGTCACCAAGAGTAATTAAATTGCTCAATTCAGGGGCTGCAAGTGCTAGGAAATAAAGGACAAAAACAAGAGTGACACCAAGGAAGATAAAACCTTTGGCTTTTTGTTTATTGTAAATCTGTCCTAACCCAGGAATGATAGACAGCAGGGCTGCTTTACTAGGTTGTTGCTTTTCCATAATAACTCCTTTCATAGGATACTGGTTTCTAATCAAAAACCTAAACTATATATGTTTTTCTATTGATAAATTCAAAGGGGGATTTGATTTCCACCCCCCTTGAACAAATTTTTTATTCACCAAATTTTTGTTTGATTGTTTCTTTGATCAATGTTACAGCATCGTTAGCAGCTGTTTTAGCGTCTTTCTTACCACTTACAGAGTCAAAGAGCATGTTAGCAGCTGGTTCCCAAACTGCAGACATTTGAGAGATGTTTGGCATTGGTTGAGCGTTCTTGAACTGTTTGATAACAGCTGTTGTCAACTCATCATTTTTACCTTCAGCGTATGAACGAGCTTCAGTGTTAGCTGGGATTTCGTTAGTTTTATCGTAGAAGGCTTTTTGTTGTTCAGTTGAAACAAGGAAGTCTACAAATTTTTGTGCAGCTTCAAGGTTCTTAGTGCTTGATGGGATGATCCAAGCTTTACCACCACCGAATGCTGCGTAGTCTTTTCCGTTTGGAAGAGTTGGGATAGTTGCAACACCGTAGTTTACTTTAGCATCTTTGAAGGCTTGAGCTTTCCAAGGACCATCAATGATAGCAGCTGTTTTACCTTCTTGGAATTGAGTTTGGATTAAGTTTCCAGCAGCTGTACCATCTTGCATACCTTTAGGCCATTTTTCATACCAAGATTTAGCGTAGTTGATACCTGCAATAGAACCGTCGTTTGCAAGACCGATGTCTTTAGCGTCTTTACCGTTTTGTCCAAATACGTAAGCGCCGTTACCAGCAAGAAGTCCGTATGCATAGTAGAAGTTTGTCCAGTCAGCTAGGAAAGCAGAAGTTTTTCCATCTTCTCCAGCGAAGGCATATTTGCTATCTTTAGCAAGGTTTTCCAAGTCAGCAAAAGTCTTTGGAGCTTCTTTTACCAAGTCTTTGTTGTAGTACATCACAAGTGACTCGATAACGGCAGGAGCACCGTAAACTTTACCGTCAGCAGCTGTTACAAGAGATTTAGTTTTATCATCTGCTTTAGCGCCGTCGCTTACTTTAACTTCTGAAAGTTGTCCGTCAGTTCCAAGGCTACCTACGCGGTCGTATGGTGCCATCATAACGTCAGCAGCTTGACCTGATTGGTTGTCAAGAGCAAGTTTGTCAAGTCCACCAAGTTGGTCACCAGATTTGATGTTAACTTTTGTTCCTGATTCTTTTTCATAAGCTTTAGCAACTGTTTCGGCGTAAGCTTTATATTGGTCTTCAACGTAAAGAGTAATTTCTTTCCCTGCAGATGAGCCAGCATCAGCAGCTTTTTCAGCTGGTTTGCTTCCGCAAGCTACCAAGAGCAAGCTAGCAAGTGTAACAGTTCCAAGAACAGCAGCGCTCTTCATGAATTTAGATGACATAGTGTATTCCTCCTAAAGAATAACAAATTTTATTAATGAGGCAAACGCAAACGTTTTCCTTTATGGCATTAGTATAACACAAATAGAAAACGGTTGCAAGTGTTTTTTGTAAAAATTTTAAAAAAATTTCACGAGAACGGTAAGCGTTTTATTTGTTTATAATAGAAGAAAAGTCGGAAAATATATTTTCATGATTTTACTGAAATTATTTAGGGAAACGATTGCCTAAATTTTGAACAAAAAAATAAATTGCTCTAGACCAAAAGTAGGCTAAGTTGAGCCTTCTATTTATAGTTGAAGAAGATTTTGTAAATAGAAAAGAAAAATGTATATGTATACATAAAGAAGGACAAGTTTTTTTAAAAAAATAATCAAAAAGTTTTTTAAAAACGCTTGCAATTATTCCAAAAATAAAGTATACTTATCATAACGCAAACGTTTGCGCCCAAAAATGAAAATTTAAACTACAAATACACGAGGTGTTGTTTATGAAAAAACGTCAAAGTGGTGTGTTGATGCACATCTCTTCTCTCCCAGGAGCCTACGGAATCGGATCGTTTGGTCAAAGTGCTTACGACTTCGTTGATTTCTTGGTTCGCACAAAACAACGTTACTGGCAAATCCTTCCATTAGGAACAACTAGTTACGGGGATTCTCCTTACCAGTCTTTCTCAGCCTTCGCAGGGAACACTCATTTTATCGATTTGGATATCTTGGTGGAGCAAGGTTTGTTGGAAGCAAGTGACCTTGAAGGAGTTGACTTTGGTAGCGATCCGTCTGAAGTTGACTATGCTAAGATTTACTATGCACGTCGTCCTCTTTTAGAAAAAGCGGTGAAACGTTTCTTTGAAGTTGGAGATGTTAAAGATTTTGAGGAATTTGCTCAAGACAACCAATCATGGCTTGAGCTCTTTGCTGAGTATATGGCTATCAAAGAGCATTTTGAAAATCTTGCTTGGACTGAATGGCCAGATGCTGATGCTCGTGCTCGTAAAGCTTCAGCGCTTGAAAGCTACCGTGAGCAATTGGCAGACAAGTTGGTTTACCACCGTGTGACTCAATACTTCTTCTTCCAACAATGGTTGAAATTGAAAGCTTACGCTAACGACAACCACATCGAAATCGTTGGGGACATGCCAATCTACGTAGCGGAAGATTCAAGCGATATGTGGGCAAATCCACATCTCTTCAAAACAGATGTCAACGGTAAGGCAACTTGTATCGCAGGATGCCCACCCGATGAGTTTTCTGCAACTGGTCAGCTTTGGGGTAACCCAATCTATGACTGGGAAGCAATGGATAAAGACGGCTACAAATGGTGGATTGAACGCTTGCGTGAAAGCTTCAAAATCTACGATATCGTTCGTATCGACCACTTCCGTGGTTTCGAATCTTACTGGGAAATCCCTGCTGGTTCCGATACAGCAGCACCTGGTGAGTGGGTGAAAGGTCCAGGATACAAGCTTTTTGCAGCCGTTAAGGAAGAACTTGGTGAGCTAAATATCATCGCTGAAGACCTTGGCTTCATGACTGATGAAGTTATCGAATTGCGTGAACGTACTGGCTTCCCAGGAATGAAGATTCTTCAATTTGCCTTCAACCCAGAAGACGAAAGCATCGATAGCCCACATTTGGCACCTGCTAACTCAGTTATGTACACAGGAACTCACGATAACAACACGGTCCTTGGTTGGTACCGTAACGAGATTGATGATGCGACTCGTGAGTACATGGCTCGCTACACTAACCGTAAAGAATACGAAACAGTTCCACACGCTATGCTTCGTACAGTCTTTTCATCAGTTAGCTTCATGGCAATTGCAACTATGCAAGATTTGCTAGAATTGGATGAGACAGCTCGTATGAACTTCCCATCTACCCTTGGTGGAAACTGGTCTTGGCGTATGACTGAAGAGCAATTGACACCAGCTGTCGAGGAAGGTTTGCTTGACTTGACAACAATCTATCGACGAATTAATGAAAATTTGGTAGAATTAAAGAAATAATACAATATCAGGAGACACCTTAAACATGTTATCACTACAAGAATTTGTACAAAATCGTTACAATAAAACCATTGCAGAATGTAGCAATGAAGAGCTTTACCTTGCTCTTCTTAACTACAGCAAACTTGCAAGCAGCCAAAAACCAGTCAACACTGGTAAAAAGAAAGTTTACTATATCTCAGCTGAGTTCTTGATTGGTAAACTCTTGTCAAACAACTTGATCAACCTTGGTCTTTACGACGATGTCAAAAAAGAACTTGCTGCTGCAGGTAAAGACTTGATCGAAGTTGAAGAAGTTGAATTGGAACCATCTCTTGGTAATGGTGGTTTGGGACGTTTGGCTGCCTGCTTTATCGACTCAATTGCGACTCTTGGTTTGAATGGTGACGGTGTTGGTCTTAACTACCACTTTGGTCTTTTCCAACAAGTTCTTAAAAACAACCAACAAGAAACAATTCCAAATGCATGGTTGACAGAGCAAAACTGGTTGGTTCGCTCAAGCCGTAGCTACCAAGTACCATTTGCAGACTTTACTTTGACATCAACTCTTTACGATATTGATGTTACTGGTTATGAAACAGCAACTAAAAACCGCTTGCGTTTGTTTGACTTGGATTCAGTTGATTCTTCTATTATTAAAGATGGTATCAACTTTGACAAGACAGATATCGCTCGCAACTTGACTCTCTTCCTTTACCCAGATGATAGTGACCGTCAAGGTGAATTGCTCCGTATCTTCCAACAATACTTCATGGTTTCAAACGGTGCGCAATTGATCATCGACGAAGCAATCGAAAAAGGAAGCAACTTGCATGACCTTGCTGATTACGCAGTTGTACAAATCAACGATACTCACCCATCAATGGTTATCCCTGAATTGATCCGTCTTTTGACTGCACGTGGTATCGAGCTTGACGAAGCAATCTCAATCGTTCGTAGCATGACTGCCTACACTAACCACACAATCCTTGCTGAAGCCCTTGAAAAATGGCCTCTTGAATTCTTGCAAGAAGTGGTTCCTCACTTGGTACCAATCATCGAAGAATTGGACCGTCGCGTGAAAGCAGAATACAAAGATCCAGCTGTTCAAATTATCGATGAGAGCGGACGTGTTCACATGGCTCACATGGATATCCACTACGGATACAGTGTTAACGGGGTAGCGGCACTCCACACTGAAATCTTGAAGAACTCTGAGTTGAAAGCCTTCTACGACCTTTACCCAGAAAAATTCAACAACAAAACAAACGGTATTACTTTCCGTCGTTGGCTCATGCATGCTAACCCACGATTGTCTCACTACTTGGATGAGATTCTTGGAGAAGGTTGGCACCATGAAGCAGATGAGCTTGAAAAACTCTTGTCTTATGAAGACAAAGCAGCTGTCAAAGAAAAATTGGAAAGCATCAAGGCTCACAACAAACGTAAATTGGCTCGTCACTTGAAAGAACACCAAGGTGTAGAAATCAATCCAAACTCTATCTTTGATATCCAAATCAAACGTCTTCACGAGTACAAACGTCAACAAATGAACGCTTTGTACGTGATCCACAAATACCTTGACATCAAAGCTGGTAACATCCCTGCTCGTCCAATCACAATTTTATTTGGTGGTAAAGCAGCTCCAGCCTACACAATCGCTCAAGACATTATCCACTTGATTCTTTGCATGTCAGAAGTGATTGCTAACGATCCAGCAGTAGCTCCACACTTGCAAGTTGTTATGGTTGAAAACTACAACGTTACTGCAGCAAGCTTCCTTATCCCAGCATGTGATATCTCAGAACAAATCTCACTTGCTTCTAAAGAAGCTTCAGGTACTGGTAACATGAAATTCATGTTGAACGGAGCTTTGACTCTTGGTACTATGGACGGAGCTAACGTGGAAATCGCTGAGTTGGTTGGCGACGAAAACATCTACATCTTTGGTGAAGATTCAGAAACTGTTATCGACCTTTACGCAAAAGCAGCTTACAAATCAAGCGAATTCTACGCTCGTGAAGCTATCAAACCATTGGTTGACTTCATCGTTAGCGATGCAGTTCTTGCAGCTGGAAACAAAGAGCGCTTGGAACGTCTTTACAATGAATTGATCAACAAAGACTGGTTCATGACTCTTCTTGACTTGGAAGACTACATCAAGGTTAAAGAACAAATGTTGGCTGACTACGAAGACCGTGACGCATGGTTGGATAAAGTTATCGTTAACATTTCTAAAGCAGGATTCTTCTCATCTGACCGTACAATCGCTCAGTATAACGAAGATATCTGGCACTTGAACTAAGATACAAATTTATACTAATACATTTTGTAAAAAAAGCGAGTTTCGATTGAAATTCGCTTTTTTTGAAAGCTGTGGATTTGGGTCAATCTTGTCTTAAAAGAAGAGAAAGCGGTTTAACACTCTCTTTCAACCTCATGCTTCTTCGTAGTTGTTTACCTCATATTTCTTGTATTCGCTTACATAAAGTATTATAATATGATTGTAGGAAAGAAGGTGTTTTTATGTGGAAAAAATATTTTTCAAAATATAAATGGACGGATTTATTTTGGATTTTATTTGTTATTTTGACATGCCTCTATATTGGTAACCATGATTTGTTTCCTCTCAATCATCAAGAATTCTCTTTTCGTGGTAGCGTTTGGGGTCTGGTACTGGCCTTATATCACTTATTGTTCATTGATAAGTTTGTAATTTCGAATCGAAAATAAAGATTAGAACTATGCTTGACTGCCTACTTTTATGATTGATTTTGGAGGGAAGATTTTGTCTCTGTTATTTATTATTTTAAATTTATCTATTTTGTACAAGATCTATTCTTTGAGGCGGGAGAAATCGAAATACTTGATTTATACGGCCTATATCATATTTGGGGCAAATGTAGTATATGGTATTCAATGGTTATTAAAAGAACTGGTTTCAAAGATTTCCACTTAATGTGTATAGAAACTCCAGTGATTTTTGCATAACAAAACGCATAAGATTAAGGTTTTTGAGTACCTGTCCTTATGCGTTTTTGTAATATTGAGGATTTTCGGTAAGTTTTATACCTTTGGGAAGTCTAGTTTAGAATGTTTTCCCAACCAGAATCTCTGCTTCAATGGTAATCTCTGTCAGTTGGCTCCAGTCAATCTTGCTCTGGTCGATGTGAAAGAGGAGAGGAGTCATACTGAGTAGGGATTGGAGCTGCTCTGCTGTGATAGGCTTGGTTAGTGAGGCAGTTTTACTGGATAAGATAGTGAAGTTGTTTTGGAAATGATTTTTGATATCTTGGTTGGAATAGTCCTTGTTTGTCAGCTGGTTTTGTACCTTCTGACGGATTTCCTTGAGGTGATTTTCAGTTGGAATAACCTTTATCAAGATACCGTCTTTGGATAAAACGCGACGAAATTCTCCGTAATTGGCAGGGGAAAAGATATCAAGTAAGATATCCATGCTGGCGTCTTTTATAGGAAGACGAGCTAGCTCGCCAACGAACCAATTGACTGCCCAGTTTGGTTCACTCTTGGCAGCGATTTGGACTGAATCTTTTGAAATGTCAAAGGCATAGAAGGTTTTTTCAGGGTGACTTTCTTGTAGTTTGCGAGAATAGAATCCTTCGCCACAACCGATATCTAAAATTGTTTTGGCATTTTTTGAGTTTGAAAGTAAATCAGAGACGGCCTCTAAGATAGCTTGGTAAAAGCCGGCTTCTAGGATTTGTTGCCGGTTTTGAAAGTTTTCCTTGTCGTAGTTGGCAGATTGATTGATTTGAGGTGCCAGATTGACATAGCCAAATTTAGCCAAGTCAAAAGAATGGCGATTGCTACATTTGAGGCTGCTCTCTACCAGAGCTAGATTTTCTTGGCAGATAGGACAGGCAAAGGCAGTCGCAGAAGCAAAACGCTGGAGTTTAGGTTTGAGATTTGTATTCATAGTTTAAGTGTATCAAAAGAGGCAAATGAAAGCAACTTTAGGAATAAGTAGATGGGAGATTCAGTAGAAATAAAACTAATACTCTTCGAAAATCTCTTCAAACCACGTCAACGTCGCCTTGCCGTAGGTATGGTTACTGACTTCGTCAGTTCTATCTACAACCTCAAAGCAGTGCTTTGAGCAACCTGCGGCTAGTTTCCTAGTTTGCTCTTTGATTTTCATTGAGTATAATTCTCCAATTTATAAAATGAAATTGCTTTTATATCTAAATTGCTATATAATAATGATAAGGAGGAAATAAGTATGTTAAAAGAAGTACTAACCGTTGCAAAAGTTGCGAAAAAATCATCACTCTTTTTGGGTGGTGTCGCATTTGGTACCCTTGGTTTGAAAATCTTAGCAAGTAAGGAAGCTAAAAAAGGCTATTCTAAAGCTTTGGCTAAGGCTTACAAGTTGAAAGACGAGCTAGATGCATCTGTTTCTGTTGTGAAGCAACATGGAGATGATGTCTTGCAAGATGCCAAATATTTGTACGAGCAAGAGAAAAAAGAAGAGCAATTAGATAGCCTTATAGGAGAATAATATGTCTTTTAAAGTGCTATATAGAGGATATCAACATATCCGACTATCATCTTCTTTTTCACTTACCTTGGATATTCAAGACTATCTTCGTTCCTTGGCGAGAGATGAGAAGGGAATTGAGTCTATCCAGTTTTACATGGATCAACAGCACTTTACTCTACGTATAAAAGAAGGCTTCTCCGTATTAGACAATGCAGAAGCCTTTTTAAAAAGAATTGATAAAGGGAAAGTTTCTGAGTTGATGACTCTTCCTGTTCGTAGAGAAGAGAGTGCTTATTCTATCGTTTCAGGTGCAGCGATTAAGCGTGTGCTTTTTCGTAGTCTTGTGCCGTCTCCTATTCGCTATATATGGACTTGTTATCAGGCCTTTGGATATGTTAAAGAAGCCTATCAAACACTAGCGCGTAAGGAACTAACGATGGAAGTCTTGGACTGTTCGGCTATTTTATTGTCTTTGTTTATGAACCAATCCAAGACTGCCAGCAACATCATGTTTATGCTTGATTTGGGGAATCATTTAGATCAGTGGTCCTTGAAAAAAACTGCAACAGATTTAGAACAGAGTCTTCTTGCAAAAGAGAGCGATGTATTCTTAGTACAGGGCGATACGGTCGTTAGTATCAAGAGTTCCGATGTTCAAATCGGAGATGTCTTGGTCCTATCTCAAGGAAATGAAATTCTGTTTGATGGACAAGTAGTTTCAGGTCTAGGTATGGTCAACGAAAGTTCCTTGACGGGAGAGAGTTTTCCAGTTGAAAAAAGAGAGTCTGATTCGGTTTGTGCAAATACAGTCTTGGAGACTGGGGAGCTACGCATTCGTGTAACCGATAATCAGATGAACAGCCGTATTTTACAGCTGATTGAGTTGATGAAGAAATCTGAAGAAAACAAGAAAACGAAACAACGCTATTTCATCAAAATGGCGGACAAGGTCGTCAAATATAATTTCTTGGGGGCTGGTCTGACTTACCTATTAACAGGTTCTTTTTCTAAGGCTATTTCATTCCTATTGGTCGATTTCTCCTGCGCTTTGAAAATCTCTACTCCTGTAGCTTATTTGACAGCTATCAAAGAAGGGTTGAACCGTGAAATGGTGATTAAGGATGGAGATGTTCTAGAGAAATATCTGGAAGTTGACACTTTCTTGTTTGATAAGACAGGAACAATCACAACTAGCTATCCTATAGTTGAAAAGGTGTTACCTTTTGGGGATTATAGCGAGGAAGATATTCTCAGAATCAGTGCCTGTCTTGAGGAACACATTTATCATCCTATTGCTAATGCCATTGTCAAGCAAGCTGAGATAGAGGGGATTGAACATGAGGAAATGCATGGGAAACTCCAATATATCGCAAGCAAGGGGATCAAATCACATATTGATGGCCAACCAGTTTTTATTGGGAATTATGTTTTGATGCAGGATGAGCAAATTCATATCAGTTCGGAGCAAAATGCTTTAATTGAAGAGTACAAGAGTCACTACAATCTCTTATTCTTAGCCTACCAGAATGAATTAATTGGAATGTTCTGCATCCATACTCCTTTGAGAAAAGAAGCTAAGGCAGCCTTGGAGAAACTTAAGGCACAAGGGAAAAAATTGATTCTGGCAACAGGGGACACCTTGGTTAGAACAGAGGAATTAGTCAAAGATTTGCCCTTTGATCAGGTCTATACAGACTTGAAACCTGATGGGAAATTTGAGTTAGTAGAGGAACTGCAGAAAGCAGGTCACACTATTTTGATGGTTGGGGATGGATTGAATGACTCAGCGGCTCTAACCCTATCAGATATCGGTGTGGTGATGAATGAGAGTGCAGATATTTCTAAGCAGATGAGTGATATCTTATTGTTAGATAATCGTTTGGATTTCTTCCAAGAGTTGGATTCGCTATCATCATCTTTGCAAACACTCATCAAGAAGAATATTCAAGATACCGTTGTCGTAAATAGTAGTTTGATTGGCTTTGGCTTGTTTAATTGGCTCAGCCCTTCAAATCTTTCTATCTTACATAATCTAACAACCTTACGCATTGTACTGCGTAGCCTGTCTATTAAAAATAGATAGATGTGGTTATCAACAACAAAAAGGAGTTACCTTTCTCGAGGTTAACTCCTTTTTTATAGGTAAATGTTGAACAGTTTAGTAAGTCAATACAAAGTATTTTTTCTTCCCACGACGAATAACAGTCAGTTCGTTCTCTAACTTATCTGCGTCACTCAAGACATAGTCAAGGTCTTGGATGCGGTCGCCGTTGACGTAGATAGCTCCGTTTTGGACGTCTTCACGGGCTTGGCGTTTTGAGTTAACTACACCAGATGAGACGAGCAGTTCCACGATATTGTGGTTTTCGTCTGCCTGAACTTGGTAGTTTGGTACACCACGAAGTCCTTGTTTGAGCTCTTTGACAGAAAGGTTTTTGATGTTTCCTGCAAAGAGTTGCTCAGTGATGTTGAGGGCTTCTTTGTATGCTTCTTCACCGTGAACGAGTGTAACGACTTCACGAGCCAAGACTTTTTGTGCCAAGCGTTCGTGTGGAGCTGCTTCAAATTGTTTACGGATGTCTTCAATCTCATCAAGTGACAAGAAAGTAAAGATCTTCAAGAAGCGAACAGCGTCAGCGTCCATAACATTCATCCAGAATTGGTACATTTCGTATGGAGAAGTCTTTTCAGGGTTGAGCCAAATAGCATTCCCTTCTGATTTACCAAATTTCTTACCAGTTGCGTCTGTAATCAATGGAACAGTGATAACGTGACCAGTCTTGTCAGCCTTACGGCGAAGCAATTCAGTACCAGCTGTCATATTTCCCCACTGGTCAGAACCACCGATTTGTAGTGTTACGTTGTGGTCTTGGTTAAGGACGAAGAAGTCGTACCCTTGCATGATTTGGTAGGCAAACTCAGTGTATGAAATTCCTGTTTCAATCCGTTTTTTCACAGACTCCTTGCTCATCATGTAGTTGACAGTAAAGTATTTTCCGATATCACGGAGGAAATCAATGAAGCTGATGCTGCCAAACCAGTCGTAGTTGTTGACCATGACAGCTTTATTTTCACCATTTTCAAAGTCAAGAAAACGAGAAAGTTGTCCTTGGATAGACTTGACCCAGCCATCTACTGTGTCTTTTGTTTGGAGACTACGTTCAGCATCTTTGAAGGACGGATCTCCGATGAGACCTGTAGCACCGCCAACGAGCGCATAAGGTTTGTGACCTGCTAGTTGCAAGCGACGACTTGTCAAGATTGCGACAAGGTGGCCTAGGTGAAGGCTGTCAGCAGTTGGATCGTAGCCAGTATAATAAGAAACTTGACCTTCTTCTAGGGCTTTACGCAAAGCTTCTTCATCAGTCGTTTGAAAAATCAAACCACGCTCTTTTAGCTCATCAAAAATGTGCATGTGTCTTTTCTCCTTTTTAAAATTATTGTTTTTAACTATTGTATCACAAACTTGGGCAATAGCCTAGCAGAATAGGGAAGAAAGTGGCTATTTTATTGAAAGTTTCCCTTTTGTGGTATAATAGATAGAGTGAGGAAATCCATGCAAAATCAAGTAAATGAATTAAAACGAAAAATGCTGGAATTTTTCCAGCAAAAACAAAAAAATAAAAAATTAGCTAGCCCTGGCAAGAAAGGCTCAAGTGTCCAAAAATCTAAATCCTTAGAGAAGCCAGCCATTTTTCCAGCTATTTTACTGAGTATAAAAGCTTTATTTAACTTGCTCTTTGTGCTCGGTTTTCTAGGAGGAATGTTGGTAGCTGGGATTGCTTTGGGGTACGGAGTAGCCTTGTTTGACAAGGTTCGGGTGCCTCAGACAGAAGAATTGGTACATCAGGTCAAGGACATCTCTTCTATTTCAGAGATTACCTATGCGGATGGGACGGTGATTGCTTCCATAGAGAGTGACTTGTTGCGCACTTCTATCTCATCTGAGCAAATTTCGGAAAATCTGAAGAAGGCTATCATTGCGACGGAAGATGAACACTTTAAAGAACATAAGGGTGTAGTGCCCAAGGCGGTGATTCGTGCGACCTTGGGGAAATTTGTAGGTTTGGGTTCCTCAAGTGGGGGTTCAACCTTGACCCAGCAACTAATTAAACAGCAGGTGGTTGGGGATGCGCCGACCTTGGCTCGTAAGGCGACAGAGATTGTGGATGCTCTTGCCTTGGAACGCGCCATGAATAAAGACGAGATTTTAACGACCTATCTCAATGTGGCTCCGTTTGGGCGAAATAATAAGGGGCAGAATATTGCAGGAGCTCAGCAGGCAGCCGAGGGGATTTTCGGTGTAGATGCGAGTCAGTTGACGGTTCCTCAAGCAGCATTTTTAGCAGGACTTCCACAGAGTCCCATTACTTACTCTCCTTATGAAAATACTGGGGAGTTGAAGAATGATGAAGACCTAGAAATTGGCTTAAGACGGGCTAAGGCAGTTCTTTACAGTATGTATCGCACAGGTGCCTTAAGCAAGGACGAGTATTCTCAGTACAAGGATTATGACCTTAAACAGGACTTTTTACCATCGGGCACGGTCACAGGAATTTCACGAGACTATTTATACTTTACAACTTTGGCAGAAGCTCAAGAACGTATGTATGACTATCTAGCTCAGAGAGACAATGTCTCCGCTAAGGAGTTGAAAAATGAGGCAACTCAGAAGTTTTATCGTGATTTGGCAGCCAAAGAAATTGAAAATGGTGGTTATAAGATTACTACTACCATAGACCAGAAAATTCATTCTGCCATGCAAAGTGCGGTTGCTGACTATGGCTATCTTTTAGACGATGGAACAGGTCGTGTAGAAGTAGGGAATGTCTTGATGGACAACCAAACAGGTGCTATTCTAGGCTTTGTAGGTGGTCGTAATTATCAAGAAAATCAAAACAATCATGCCTTTGACACCAAGCGCTCACCAGCTTCTACTACCAAGCCCTTGCTGGCCTACGGGATCGCTATTGACCAGGGCTTGATGGGAAGTGAGACGATTCTGTCTAACTATCCAACAAACTTTGCCAATGGCAACCCGATTATGTATGCTAATAGCAAGGGGACAGGAATGATGACCTTGGGAGAAGCCTTGAACTATTCATGGAATATCCCAGCTTACTGGACCTATCGTATGCTCCGTGAAAAGGGTGTTGATGTCAAGGGTTATATGGAAAAGATGGGCTACGAGATTCCTGAGTACGATATTGAGAGCCTGCCAATGGGTGGTGGTATTGAAGTCACAGTTGCCCAGCATACCAATGGCTATCAGACCTTGGCAAATAACGGAGTTTATCATCAGAAACATGTAATTTCTAAAATTGAAGCAGCAGATGGTAGAGTGGTGTATGAGTATCAGGATAAACCGGTTCAAGTCTATTCAAAAGCTACTGCGACAATTATGCAAGGCTTGTTGCGAGAAGTTCTATCCTCTCGTGTGACAACAACCTTCAAGACGAATCTGACTTCTTTAAATCCTACTTTAGCTAATGCAGATTGGATTGGGAAGACTGGTACAACCAACCAAGACGAAAATATGTGGCTCATGCTTTCGACACCTAGATTAACTCTAGGTGGATGGATTGGGCATGATGATAATCATTCATTGTCACGTAGAGCAGGTTATTCTAATAACTCTAATTACATGGCTCATCTGGTAAATGCGATTCAGCAAGCCTCCCCAAGCATTTTGGGGAACGAGCGCTTCGCTTTAGATCCTAGTGTCGTAAAATCCGAAGTCTTGAAATCAACAGGTCAAAAACCAGGGAAGGTTTCTGTTGAAGGAAAAGAGGTAGAGGTCACAGGTTCGACTGTTACCAGCTATTGGGCTAATAAGGCAGGGGCGCCAACGACAAGCTATCGCTTTGCTATTGGTGGAAGTGATGCGGATTATCAGAATGCTTGGTCTAGCATCGTGGGGAGTCTACCAACTCCATCAAGCTCCAGCAGTTCAAGTAGTAGCTCTAGCGACAGTAGCAACTCAAGTGCTACACGACCCTCTTCAAGGACGAGACGATAAGTCCTTTAAACTTTTCTAAATGAAGTGGCTAATCAATGGATTGCCACTTTTTTCTTTTTTCCTTTCGTGTTACAATAAAGGTATGAATCAGTATCAGAAAAAGATTGTTAAAGGAACCATTTATTCGCTTCTATCCGGCTTGATATGGGGAATCTGTGGGATTCTAGGAGAGTATTTCTTTACTCATTATCAGGTGTCTTCTGGTTGGATTACCTCTATGCGTTTGACACTGGCAGGGAGTCTTGTGCTTATTTGGTCAGCAATGCAATTAAAATTGCAAGTGCTAGATATTTGGCGAGATAAGAAAAATTACCTGCCCTTTTTGGCCTATGCTATTTTGGGAATTTTCTCAGTCCAGTATTTTTTCTATCTCTGTGTAGAATACTCAAATGCAGCGACAGCGACTATTTTACAGTTTATCAGTCCTGTCTTTATCCTCTTTTACAATCGCTTGGTTTATCAAAAACGAGCGTCAAAAAGCGCTATTTTCTATGTTTTGATTGCCATGCTGGGTGTTTGCCTGATGGCGACAAAGGGGGATCTCTCTCAGTTATCCATGACACCGCTAGCACTTGTGACGGGTTTGCTGAGTGCCATGGGGGTCATGTTTAATGTTATCTTGCCTCAGCCTTTTGCGAAGCGCTATGGTTTTGTACCCACGGTTGGGTGGGGGATGATTTTGGCCGGTTTATTTAGCAATGTCCTCTCTCCGATTTATCAGCTTTCCTTTACTCTTGATATTTGGAGTATCTTGATTTGCCTCATTATCGCTTTCTTTGGAACGGCTTTTGCTTTTTTCATTTCCATGAAGGCTGTGTCCTTGGTTTCTCCTTTGGTGGTTTCCGTTATCAGTGCCAGTGAACCTCTCTCTTCTGCTCTCTTGAGTGTTTTGTTCTTAGGATTGGTAGTGGATTGGTCCCTTCTTCTAGCTATGGCCCTGATTATTTTACCCATGATTTTCCTATCGATAGAAGAAGCGAAAGAAAGTAAATAAAAAGTCTTTTCTTAATTCTAAAAGTGTGCTATACTAGAATAGTCAATAAAACACGGGGAGATAGTTGTGAAGAGTGTTTTTAGGTTGTATCGGTAGGGGCTTGCTTTTACCGACAGCACGTTTTATCTCACATCCCTAAAAATCATACCTAAAAACAAACAAAAAGGCTTCAAATTTGAGGCCTTTTTTGGTAGAATAGGTATCATTAAAATGAACTAGGAGGCGCCTATGACTGCCACAAAAATGAACGCTCAAGAAATTATCCAATTTATCGCCAATGCTGAAAAGAAAACCAGTGTTAAAGTAACCTTTGAGGGAGAACTCGCAACTGCTGTACCAAGCTCTGTTGTCAAACTAGGGAATGTCCTATTCGGAGATTGGAAGGACGTGGCTCCGCTTCTCGATGGTTTGGTAGAAAATCAAGACTATGTTGTTGAGCAAGATGCTCGTAATTCTGCAGTTCCCTTGCTAGACAAACGTGCTATCAACGCTCGTATCGAGCCAGGTGCTATTATCCGTGATCAGGTTGAAATTGGTGACAATGCTGTTATCATGATGGGAGCAGTTATCAATATCGGTGCTGAAATCGGGGCAGGAACTATGATTGACATGGGGGCTATCCTTGGTGGTCGTGCTATCGTTGGGAAAAACAGTCACGTTGGTGCAGGTGCCGTTCTTGCAGGTGTGATTGAGCCAGCTAGCGCAGAACCAGTCCGTGTAGGAGACAATGTTCTTATCGGTGCCAATGCAGTGGTCATCGAAGGAGTCCAAATCGGTAGTGGTTCAGTTGTTGCAGCAGGAGCTATTGTTACACAAGATGTCCCAGAAAACGTGGTGGTAGCAGGTGTTCCAGCTCGCATTATCAAAGAGATTGATGCCCAAACCCAACAAAAAACAGCGCTAGAGGATGCGCTTCGCACCTTGTAATTCTAAAAGAAAAATAGAGGCGGGACCCTTTTCCAGCCTCTTTCTGCTATATAGGAGGAAAGATAGATGTTAGATTTGATTCAGACTAGACGAGATTTGCACCAGATTCCAGAGATTGGCTTGGAGGAGTTCAAGACTCATGCTTATTTGCTAGATGTGATTGAGAAATTGACTGCGGGCAAGAATTTTGTTCAAGTTCGTACTTGGCGGACAGGGATTTTGGTTTATTTGCAGGGAAGTCAGCCAGAGCGGACCATTGGTTGGAGAACAGATATTGATGGCCTGCCTATCGTCGAACAAACAGGCCTTCCTTTCGCTTCCCATCACCAAGGTCGTATGCACGCTTGTGGCCATGATTTCCACATGACCATTGCTTTGGGCTGTCTTGAGCGCGCCCTTGAGGAGCAACCCAAGAATAATCTACTGTTCCTATTTCAGCCTGCTGAAGAAAATGAAGCTGGTGGCATGCTCATGTATGAGGATGGCGCTTTTGGAGACTGGTTGCCAGACCAGTTTTATGGCCTCCATGTCCGTCCAGATTTAAAAGTCGGCCAGATTGCGACCAATACTCATACACTCTTTGCAGGGACTTGCGAGGTGAAGATCCGTTTCAAAGGCAAAGGTGGCCACGCAGCTTTTCCACATGAAGCTAATGACGCCTTGGTGGCGGCTAGTTACTTTGTGACCCAGGTGCAGTCAGTTGTCAGTCGCAATGTCAACCCAATCGAGGGAGCGGTGGTGACCTTTGGAGTTTTCCAAGCTGGAACAACCAACAATGTTATCACAGATACAGCCTTTTTGCATGGAACTATTCGGGCCTTGACACAGGACATGAGTCTCTTGGTGCAAAAGCGGGTCAAAACAGTTGCAGAAGGAGTTGCAGCTGCCTTTGGTATGGAAGTCGAAGTGGAACTCAAGCAAGGTGGTTACCTGCCTGTTGAGAACAATCCAGTCTTGGCGCGTGAACTGATGGATTTCTTTGAAGAAAAAGACGGAATTGAGTTGATTGATATCGAACCTGCTATGACAGGTGAAGACTTTGGTTATCTCCTTTCGAAGGTAGATGGCGTTATGTTCTGGCTAGGTATCGATAGTCCCTACGCCCTTCATCACCCTCAGATGAGTCCCAAGGAAGAAGCCTTAGCCATTGGGGTGGATGCGGTCTCTAGTTTCCTGAAAAAGAAAGCAGCAGAGTAGAGGGCTTATCTATGAAATCGGAATTACGTAAGCAAGTCTTGCAAGAAATGAAGGCTATCCCTCGAACTCAAAAAGTTACTTTGGATCTAGCTTTAACTGAGCGATTTTTACAACACCCCTTTTACCAAGAAGCCAAGACAATCGCAACTTACCTCTCTTTTCCTCATGAGTTTCAAACGCAGGAACTGATTGAGCAGGCACTGAAGGACGGCAAGAAGGTTCTAATACCCAAAACCTATCCCAAGGGGCGCATGGACTTTGTGGTCTATGATCCACAGCAGTTGGTAAAAACTTCCTTTGGATTACTGGAACCACAGGGAGATTTGGAAGTAGTGGATGCCTCTCAGATTGATTTGATTCATGTTCCTGGCTTGGTTTTTACGACGAAAGGATATCGGATAGGATACGGTGGAGGTTATTATGATCGCTATCTGAAACATATTACTGGTCATACTTTGAGTACGATATATCCTTGTCAAATTCAGGACTTTAGCCCTGAAAATCATGATATTCCTGTTCAGGAGGTACTGATTGATGAAAGAAATCTTTGATAGGCGTTACCCTGTGACGAGTTTCTTCCTCTTAGTGACGGCCTTGGTATTTATACTAATGTTGGTGACCACAGGAGGAAACTTTTACAGGGCAGATACCCTATTTCGATTTGGAGCCATGTACGGGCCTGCCATTCGCCTCTTTCCTGAGCAGATTTGGCGTCTCTTCTCTGCTATTTTTGTTCATATTGGGTGGGAGCATTTCATTGTCAATATGCTTTCGCTTTATTATCTTGGAAGGCAGGTAGAGGAGATTTTCGGATCCAAGCAGTTTTTCTTTCTTTATCTCTTATCAGGAATGATGGGTAATCTCTTTGTTTTTGAGTTTAGTCCTAAATCCTTAGCAGCAGGAGCCTCTACTTCTCTTTATGGGCTATTTGCCGCGATTATCATTCTTCGCTATGCTACGCGTAATCCTTATATCCAGCAGTTGGGGCAATCCTATCTGACACTTTTTGTGGTTAACATTATTGGAAGTGTTCTGATTCCAGGAATCAGTCTAGCAGGTCATATCGGAGGTGCAGTTGGTGGCGCATTTCTAGCAGTTATATTTCCAGTCCGAGGTGAAAGACGGATGTATAGCTCTAGTCAGAGATTGGTAGCGTTAGTGTTGTTCGTAGGACTCGCAGTCTTACTTCTCTACAAGGGAATGGGATGAAAATTTGTGTAATAAAAAAAGATAAGGAATTTTTTGAACCTTATCTTTTTTATGTTATTCCTTCTCAGCCAATCCTTTTCCAAGTTGGATGAGGTAATTTTTCAAGGCATCTTTGACTTGTGGGTGCTTGAGGGCGTAGTCAATAGATGTTTTCATAAAGCCAAACTTATCCCCAACGTCGTAACGAGCTCCTGTAAATTCACGGGCAAAAACACGCTGTGTTTTATTAAGCGTATCGATAGCATCGGTAAGCTGGATTTCATTTCCAGCACCAGGAGTTTGATTTTCTAAGATATCAAAAATTTCAGGTGTGAGTAGATAGCGACCGATGATTGCCAAATCACTTGGTGCATCTTCGGGAGCTGGTTTTTCTACGAAAGTTTCAACGCTATAGAGTCCATTACTTCCTTCACCCTGAGGAGCGATAACCCCGTATGATGAAACGTCTTCGTGTGGTACAGGCATGACAGCAATGGTTGATGCGTGTGTCTTTTCGTAATCATTCATCAGTTGTTTTGTCAAAGGAACGGCATTCTCATTTGTGATGTCCATAAGGTCATCACCCAGCATAACAACGAAGGGCTCATTCCCTACAAAAGCTTTGGCTTGTAGGACAGCGTCTCCAAGACCGCGAGGGTGAGTTTGGCGAATGAAATGGAGGCGCATGCCAGTTGCTTCATCTACCAATTTTAACAGATCTGTTTTACCTTTTTCTTTGAGGTTGTACTCAAGCTCAAAATTTGAATCAAAGTGGTCCTCAATAGAACGTTTTGATTTACCAGTGACAACTAGAATATCTTCAATACCTGATTTGAGAGCCTCTTCCACGATAAACTGGATAGTTGGTTTGTCTACAATTGGCAACATTTCTTTGGCAAGGGCCTTGGTTGCTGGTAAAAATCGAGTTCCAAGTCCAGCGGCAGGGATGACTGCCTTTCTAACTTTTGATGTCATAAGAATCCTTTCTATAGAGTGTCAAGACCACTCATTTTCTGCTTTAAATTCATTGTTCATGATGTCATAAATGGCATCTTTGATATTGGTTCCGTGGTAGATAACTTGATAAATGGCCTGCGTAATCGGCATATAGACTCCAAGTTCTTGCGCTAGTTCATAGGCTGCTCGGGTCGTTGAAATTCCTTCGATTACCATGCCCATATTGGCTTCGATATCAGCTAGGGATTCTCCCCGACCAAGGGCATCTCCAGCTCTCCAGTTACGAGAGTGGATGGAGGTTCCCGTTACGATCAAGTCTCCTACACCAGACAAGCCACTATAGGTTAATGGACTGGCCCCGAGTGCTACCCCTAGGCGAGTAATTTCAGCCAAGCCTCGAGCGATGATGGCTGCCTTGGCATTGTCACCAAATCCCAGACCATGTAAAGCTCCGGCACCGACAGCAATAATATTTTTAAGAGCACCAGCAGTTTCAACTCCAATAACATCCGTATTGGTATAAAGTCGGAAGTAGTGATTACTAAAGAGTTCTTGAACGTATTGAGCTGTTTGTAAATCTTTAGAAGCAGCAGTGATTAAAGTCAGGTCACGTACAATGGTCTCTTCTGCATGACTAGGCCCTGAGACAACGACGATATCACTGCGGAGCTGTTCAGGAATCTCTTCTTCAAGGATGGTTGATAATCGTTTATGGCTATCAGGCTCTAATCCCTTTGAAGCGTGCATGATGATAGCCTTATGGTCCAAGGTTTTTGCAACTTGTTGGGCAACAAGTCGTGTCACTTTTGTTGGGACAACAAACAAAATCGCATCTACATCTTTTAATGCCTCTGCTAAGTCGGTGTAGGCAATGATATTTTCATCTAGAACGACATCTTTAAAGTAGTGCTTGTTAGTATGATAGGTATTAATTTCATTAATTTGCTCGGGAATATTTCCCCAAATACGTACCTCGTGTCCATTGTCATTTAAGACTTGTGAAAGGGCAGTTCCCCAAGAACCAGGCCCCAAGACGGCGACGGTTTGTTTTTTCATGTTTTCCTCCTTGATAGAGTTCTCTCTTTTATTTTATCACATTCTAGGGGATTTTGCACTTGCATTGCTGGGGGAAGTGGTAGCTTTGTTGCTTGCAAAACATACAAAAACCGAGTCTAAGTATTAAACTCTCAGTCTCGGTTTTGATATTCCTTAAAGAATGGCTCGTTTTATTTCAATTGATCTGTAATGTCTTTTGATAGCAACATTCCCAGATGGTAAGTTTTATTGATATATGCAATGACATCATTGATGTTTTCAGTAGTTTGAATTTTTTCTTTGATGTCAGCCCTAAATGTTTCATCCTTCAAAAGTTGTTCTTGGTAGAGCCTTTGAAGTCTCTCCTTCTCGTACTTATTGAGCAGAAAAAGGAAAACCAAGCTAATCACAACGAGGATATAAGCATATTGGCTCATAGAATATCTCCCTGTATGATAAAGAAGTAGTAGTGAGTAGATTGAATTAGTCAATTCAAAGTAGCAGAGCAAGTTAGCAAAACTTGATAAGATTTTTGACAGGCCTCTAAACCAAAGCCTGTATAGGCTTTAGTGTAAGTTACTTAGATTTCTTTGCAATCAAGTAATTTAAAATATTACAACATGAACCAAACCAAATCGATATTATTTGGTTTGGTGAATTAGTAAAGCGTTTAGGCAAGTGTCTCTAGTTACGACGTTCTGGAACATAAATCGATCATATTTATGTCCTGAAACTAGTGAAGCGCCTAGCCAAATACCTGATAGGATTTAGCGTTGGTTACTTAAATTGCTTTACAATCAAGTAACTTGAAGATTACGACATGAACCAAACCAAATCGATATTATTTGGTTTGGTGAATTAGTGAAGCGTTTAGACAATTCGTATTGGTTACGACGTAAAGAAACATAAATCGACAATATTTATGTTTCTTTACTAGTGAAGCAGTTAGCTAGTTCGCATAAAAGCGGCTAGCGTCTAACAATTAGGAACTTTAGTTCCAATTGTTAGTACTGAATCACATCTTCTCAGGTGCTTCTACTCCAAGCAAGCGAAGGGCTTCTTTGAGAACGACTGCGGTTGCGTAGCTGAGGGCTAGACGGCTGTCGCGTTCTGGGCTTTCATCCAAGATACGTGTATGTGCATAGTATTTGTTAAAGGCTTGAGCCAGACTAATTGCAAATTTAGCAATGATAGAAGGTTCAAAGTTATCCGCCGCACGGTTGATAATACGTGGGAAATCTTGGATGAGTTTGATGATTTCCCAGCTTTCAACATCATTCAAGCTATAGTTGCCGGCTGTTTCTGGTTTGAAGTCTGCTTTACGTAAGATAGATTGGATACGAGCGTAGGCGTATTGAACATAAGGTCCAGTTTCCCCCTCGAAGGATACCATAGCCTCTAGGTCGAAGTCGTATCCATTTGTACGGTCAGTCTTGAGGTCATAGAATTTAATAGCTCCGACCCCAACAGCATGTGCTACTTGGTCTTTGTTTTCTAGTTCAGGATTTTTAGCCTCGATTTGGGCTTTGGCGCGACTAACAGCCTCTGCAACAGTAGGCTCTAGCAAGATGACATTCCCTTTACGAGTAGAGAGTTTTTTCCCTTCTTTTGTAACCAAACCAAAAGGAACGTGAGTAATGTCTTCACTCCAGTCGTAGCCCATTTCTTGCAAGACAGCTTTGAGCTGTTTAAAGTGGGCAGATTGTTCTTGACCAACAACGTAGATAGATTTAGCAAATTGGTATTCGTTTTTACGGTAAAGAGCTGCAGCCAAGTCACGTGTGATGTAGAGAGTTGCACCATCAGATTTTTTGATAAGGGCTGGATGTTCAATTCCATATTTCTCAAGATTCACAACTTGGGCACCTTCTGATTCAACAAGAAGGCCTTTTTCAGAAAGAATGTCTACAACTGCATCCATCTTATCGTTGTAGAAGGCTTCTCCGTTGTAGCTGTCAAATTCGACTTGCAATTCATTGTAAAGACGGTTAAATTCCACCAAACTTTCATCACGGAACCATTTCCAAAGAGCGAGAGCTTCCTCGTCTCCATTTTCAAGCTTACGGAACCATTCGCGTGCTTCTTCATCCAAGCTAGGGTCATTTTCAGCTTCAGCGTTGATGCGGACATAGAGTTTAAGAAGTTCGTCGATTGGATGAGCTTTTACAGCTTCTTCGTCACCCCATTTTTTGTAGGCAACAATCAACATCCCAAACTGTTTACCCCAGTCTCCCAAATGGTTGACCTTAACTGTTTGATAACCGATTTTTTGGAAAATATGTGACAAGCTATCTCCGATAACAGTTGAGCGCAGATGACCAATAGAGAATGGTTTAGCGATATTGGGACTAGACATATCGATAACAACATTTTCTTGTTTACCAATATGTTGATCAGCATAATGTTCTTTTTCAGTGATAACCGCTTGCAACACTTGAGCAGAAATGGCAGATTTATCAAGGAAAAAGTTAACGTAAGGTCCTGTTGCAACAACCTTTTCAAAGGCTTGGCTATTAATTTTTTCAGCCAGTTCAGCCGCAATCATTTGAGGTGCTTTACGTTCGACTTTTGCAAGAGAAAAAGCAGGGAAAGCAATGTCTCCCATTTCTGAGTTTTTAGGGGTTTCCAGTAAATTTAAAATAGCCTCTTGGTCTAGGCTATCAATGACGCTAGCCAATTCGCTAGCAATCAATTCTTTTGTATTCATTAAGAGCTCCTTTTTGGACTTTTCTACTATTTTATCACAATTTTAAAGAAAGAAGAAAAAATTTTTGAAATCTCCTATTTTTTTGGTATAATATAGTTATAAAAATAGTTATAAATATTCACATAAGAGGATTTTATGAGAAAAAGAGATCGTCATCAGTTAATAAAAAAAATGATTACTGAGGAGAAATTAAGTACACAAAAAGAAATTCAAGATCGGTTGGAGGCGCACAATGTTTTTGTGACGCAGACAACCCTGTCTCGTGATTTGCGCGAAATCGGCTTGACCAAGGTCAAGAAAAATGATATGGTGTATTATGTACTAGCAAATGAGACAGAAAAGATTGATTTGGTGGAATTTTTGTCTCATCATTTAGAAGGCGTTGCAAGAGCAGAGTTTACCTTGGTGCTTCATACCAAATTGGGCGAAGCCTCTGTTTTGGCAAATATTGTAGATGCAAACAAGGATGAATGGATTTTAGGAACAGTTGCTGGTGCCAATACCTTATTGGTCATTTGTCGAGACCAGCACGTTGCCAAACTCATGGAAGATCGTTTGCTAGATTTGATGAAAGATAAGTAAGGTCTTGGGAGTTGCTCTCAAGACTTATTTTTGACAAGGAGAGACGGAAAATGGCGACAGAAAAGCTATCACCCGGCATGCAACAGTATGTGGATATTAAAAAGCAATATCCAGATGCTTTTTTGCTCTTTCGTATGGGTGATTTTTATGAATTATTTTATGAGGATGCGGTCAATGCTGCGCAGATTCTGGAAATTTCCTTAACGAGTCGCAACAAGAATGCCGACAATCCGATTCCTATGGCGGGTGTTCCCTATCATTCTGCACAACAGTATATCGATGTCTTGATTGAGCAGGGCTACAAGGTAGCCATTGCAGAGCAGATGGAAGATCCTAAACAAGCAGTTGGAGTTGTGAAACGAGAGGTTGTTCAGGTCATTACGCCAGGGACAGTGGTCGATAGCAGTAAGCCAGACAGTCAGAACAACTTCTTGGTTGCTATAGATCGAGATGGCAATCAATTTGGCTTAGCTTATATGGACCTGGTGACGGGTGACTTTTATGTGACAGGTCTTTTGGATTTCACGCTGGTTTGTGGGGAAATCCGTAATCTAAAGGCGCGAGAAGTGGTGCTGGGCTATGACTTGTCTGAGGAAGAGGAACAAATCCTTAGTCGTCAGATGAATCTGGTACTTTCCTATGAAAAAGAAGGCTTTGAAGACCTTCATTTACTGGATTCACGATTGGCATCTGTGGAGCAAGCGGCATCTAGTAAGCTGCTCCAGTATATTCATCGGACTCAAATGAGGGAATTGAACCACCTCAAACCTGTTATCCGATATGAAATCAAGGATTTCTTGCAGATGGATTATGCGACCAAGGCTAGTCTGGATTTGGTTGAGAATGCCCGTTCAGGTAAGAAGCAAGGCAGTCTTTTCTGGCTTTTGGATGAAACCAAAACGGCTATGGGGATGCGACTCTTGCGTTCTTGGATTCATCGTCCTTTGATTGATAAGGAACGAATCATCCAACGCCAAGAAGTGGTGCAGGTATTTCTCGACCATTTCTTTGAGCGTAGTGATTTGACAGACAGTCTCAAGGGTGTTTATGACATTGAGCGCTTGGCTAGTCGTGTTTCTTTTGGCAAAACCAATCCCAAGGATCTCTTGCAGTTGGCGACCACCTTGTCCAGTGTGCCAAGGATTCGTGCGATTTTAGAAGGAATGGAGCAACCTGCTCTAGCCTATCTCATCGAACAACTGGATGGAATCCCTGAGTTGGAGAGCTTGATTAGCGCAGCGATTGCTCCTGAAGCTCCTCATGTGATTACGGAAGGTGGTATTATCCGCACTGGATTTGATGAGACTTTAGACAAGTACCGTCGCGTTCTCAGAGAAGGGACTGGTTGGATTGCTGAGATTGAGGCTAAGGAACGCGAAAACTCTGGTATCAGCACGCTTAAGATTGACTACAATAAAAAGGATGGCTACTATTTCCATGTGACCAATTCGCAACTGGGAAATGTGCCAGCCCATTTTTTCCGCAAGGCGACGCTGAAAAACTCAGAACGCTTCGGTACCGAGGAATTAGCTCGTATCGAAGGCGACATGTTGGAGGCACGTGAGAAGTCTGCTAACCTAGAGTACGAAATTTTTATGCGTATTCGTGAAGAGGTCAGCAAGTATATCCAGCGTTTGCAGGCTTTAGCTCAAGGCATAGCGACAGTTGATGTCCTGCAAAGTCTAGCAGTTGTGGCCGAAACCCAGCATTTGATTCGACCTGAATTCGGAGATGATTCGCGAATTGATATCCAGAAAGGGCGCCATGCTGTCGTTGAAAAGGTTATGGGGGCTCAGACCTATATTCCAAATACGATTCAGATGGCAGAAGATACCAGTATCCAACTGATTACAGGGCCAAACATGAGTGGGAAGTCTACCTACATGCGCCAGCTGGCTATGACGGCGGTTATGGCCCAGATGGGGTCTTATGTGCCAGCAGAAAGCGCCTATTTACCGATTTTTGATGCAATCTTTACCCGTATCGGAGCAGCAGATGACTTGGTTTCAGGTCAGTCAACCTTTATGGTGGAGATGATGGAGGCCAACAATGCCATTTCGCATGCGACCAAAAATTCCTTGATTCTCTTTGATGAATTGGGACGTGGAACTGCAACTTATGACGGGATGGCTCTTGCTCAGTCTATCATCGAATATATCCATGAGCGCATCGGAGCTAAGACCCTCTTTGCGACCCACTACCATGAGTTGACTAGTCTGGAGTCTAGTTTACAACACTTGGTTAATGTCCACGTGGCAACTTTGGAGCAGGATGGGCAGGTCACCTTCCTTCACAAGATTGAACCAGGTCCAGCTGATAAATCCTATGGTATTCATGTTGCAAAGATTGCTGGCTTGCCAGCAGACCTTTTAGCAAGGGCGGATAAGATTTTGACTCAGTTAGAGAATCAAGGGACAGAAAGTCCTGCTCCCATGAGACAAACAAGTGCCGTCACTGAACAGATTTCACTCTTTGATACGGCAGAAGAAAACCCTATTCTAGCAGAATTAGCTAAATTGGACATTTACAACATGACACCTATGCAGGCTATGAATGTCTTGGTCGAGTTAAAACAGAAACTATAAAGAGAAAATTACTTGTCATTCTAGCTGTATCAAGGAGACTTCTTTGACAATCCTTCACTTTTTTGCTAGAATAACATCACACAAACAGAATGAGAAGGAGCTGACGCATTGTCGCTCCCTTTTGTCTATTTTTTAAGGAGAAAGTATGCTGATTCAGAAAATAAAAACTTACAAGTGGCAGGCCTTGGCTTCGCTCCTGATGACGGGCTTGATGGTTGCTAGTTCACTTCTGCAACCGCGTTATCTGCAGGAAGTGTTAGACGCCCTCCTTGCTGGAAAATATGAAGCTATTTATAGCATAGGGGCTTGGTTGATTGGTGTGGCCTTGGTCGGTCTGGTTGCTGGTGGGCTCAATGTTGTCCTTGCAGCCTATATTGCCCAAGGAGTTTCAGCTGACCTTCGGGAGGACGCCTTCCGTAAAATCCAGACCTTTTCTTATGCCAATATTGAACAATTTAATGCGGGAAATCTAGTCGTTCGAATGACAAATGATATCAACCAGATTCAGAACGTCGTCATGATGACCTTCCAAATTCTTTTCAGACTTCCCCTCTTGTTCATCGGTTCGTTTATCCTGGCGGTTCAAACCTTACCTTCTCTGTGGTGGGTGATTGTTCTCATGGTCATCTTGATTTTTGCCTTGACTGCTGTCATGATGGGGATGATGGGTCCTCGTTTTGTCAAGTTTCAAACCCTGCTTGAACGCATCAATGCCATTGCCAAGGAAAATTTGCGTGGCGTTCGTGTGGTCAAGTCCTTTGTCCAAGAAAAAGAGCAATTTGCTAAGTTTACGGAGGTTTCAGACGAGCTTCTTGGTCAAAATCTTTACATCGGTTATGCCTTTTCAGTAGTGGAACCTTTCATGATGTTGGTCGGTTATGGGGCGGTATTTCTCTCTATTTGGCTAGTTGCTGGGATGGTTCAGTCGGATCCGTCAGTTGTTGGCTCCATTGCTTCCTTTGTCAATTACCTAAGCCAGATTATTTTTACCATTGTTATGGTTGGATTTTTGGGAAATTCTGTCAGTCGTGCTATGATTTCCATGCGTCGTATTCGAGAAATTCTGGACGCAGAGCCAGCCATGACCTTCAAGGATGTCCCAGATGAAGAGTTGGTCGGAAGTCTTAGCTTTGAAAATGTGACCTTTACCTATCCAATGGACAAGGAACCGATGCTGAAAGATGTGAGCTTTACTATTGAACCTGGTCAAATGGTTGGTGTCGTTGGAGCGACTGGTGCAGGAAAATCAACCTTGGCTCAATTAATTCCACGTCTCTTTGACCCACAGAAAGGAGCCATCAAAATCGGAGGCAAGGATATTCGAGAAGTGAGTGAAGGGACCCTGCGTAAAACAGTTTCTATCGTTCTCCAACGTGCCATTCTCTTTAGTGGAACGATTGCAGATAACTTGAGACAGGGTAAGGGAGATGCTACTCTATTTGAAATGGAGCGAGCAGCCAATATTGCCCAAGCTAGTGAATTCATTCATCGTATGGAGAAAACCTTTGAAAGTCCAGTTGAGGAACGGGGAACCAACTTCTCTGGTGGGCAAAAACAAAGGATGTCGATTGCGCGTGGGATTGTCAGTAATCCACGTATTCTGATTTTTGACGATTCGACCTCGGCCTTGGATGCTAAGTCAGAGCGCCTGGTTCAAGAAGCCTTGAATAAGGACTTGAAGGGAACAACAACCATTATCATCGCGCAAAAGATTAGCTCGGTTGTTCATGCAGATAAAATCTTGGTTCTAGATCAAGGACGATTGATTGGTCAAGGTACGCATGCAGACTTGGTTGCCAACAATGCTGTTTACCGTGAAATCTACGAAACACAGAAAGGAAAGGAGGAGTAAAATGAAGACAGTTCAATTTTTTTGGAATTATTTTAAAGTCTATAAGCTATCATTTGTAGTTGTTATCCTGATGATTGTTCTGGCAACTCTTGCCCAAGCCCTCTTTCCGGTCTTTTCTGGACAAGCAGTGACGCAGCTAGCTAATTTAGTTCAAGCTTATCAAGATGGCAATCCAGAACTTGTTTGGCAGAGTCTATCAGGAATCATGGTCAATCTTGGTCTGCTGGTTTTGGTTCTATTTATCTCCAGTGTCATATACATGTGCCTCATGACGCGCGTGATTGCAGAATCGACCAACGAGATGCGCAAAGGCCTATTTGGGAAGCTTGCGCGATTGACGGTTTCATTCTTTGACCGCCGACAAGATGGAGATATCCTGTCTCGTTTTACCAGTGATTTGGATAATATCCTCCAAGCCTTTAACGAAAGCTTGGTTCAGGTTATGAGCAATATTGTTTTATATATCGGTCTGATTCTTGTCATGTTTTCGAGAAATGTGACGCTGGCCCTCATCACCATTGCCAGCACACCAGTGGCCTTTCTTATGCTGATTTTTATTGTAAAAATGGCACGCAAATACACCAACATCCAGCAAAAAGAGGTAGGGAAGCTCAACGCCTATATGGACGAGAGTATTTCAGGCCAAAAAGCTGTCATTGTGCAAGGTATTCAAGAGGATATGATGGCAGGGTTTCTTGAACAAAATGAGCGCGTGCGCAAGGCAACCTTTAAAGGAAGAATGTTCTCAGGAATTCTTTTCCCTGTCATGAATGGGATGAGTCTGGTTAATACAGCCATCGTCATCTTTGCTGGTTCAGCTGTACTTTTGAATGATAAGGCTATTGAAACAAGTACAGCCCTAGGTTTGATTGTTATGTTTGCCCAATTTTCACAGCAGTACTACCAGCCTATTATCCAAGTTGCGGCTAGTTGGGGAAGCCTTCAGTTGGCCTTTACAGGTGCTGAACGGATTCAGGAAATGTTTGATGCAGAGGAAGAAATCCGACCTGAAAAGGCTCCAATCTTCACTAAGTTGCAAGAAGGTGTTGAAATTAGTCATATTGATTTTTCATACTTGCCTGATAAACCTATTTTGAAAGATGTCAGCATTTCCGCTCCGAAAGGCCAGATGACAGCGGTTGTTGGGCCGACAGGGTCAGGGAAAACGACTATTATGAACCTCATCAATCGCTTTTATGATGTTGATGCTGGTGATATTTATTTTGACGGCAAAGACATTCGTGACTATGATTTAGATAGTCTCAGAAGCAAGGTGGGAATTGTTTTGCAAGATTCGGTCTTGTTTAGCGGAACAATTCGAGACAATATCCGTTTTGGTGTGCCAGCTGCTAGTCAAGAAATGGTTGAGGCAGCAGCCAAGGCAACCCATATCCACGACTACATCGAAAGCTTACCTGATAAATACGATACTCTTATAGATGATGACCAGAGCATCTTCTCAACTGGGCAAAAGCAATTGATTTCTATCGCTCGAACCCTGATGACAGATCCAGAAGTCCTCATTCTCGATGAAGCCACTTCAAACGTAGATACGGTGACAGAAAGTAAGATTCAGCATGCCATGGAGGCGGTTGTAGCAGGCAGAACTAGTTTCGTCATTGCTCACCGTTTGAAGACCATCCTCAATGCAGACCAGATTATTGTCCTCAAAGATGGAGAAGTCATTGAACGTGGTAACCACCATGAACTCTTGAAGTTAGGTGGATTTTACTCAGAACTCTATCACAATCAATTTGTTTTTGAATAAGAAAAAAGTTGTCCTATTCGGGCAGCTTTTTCTTGTCCATAAAAAATTTTTATCACGGCCTTTAAAAAAACATATTAGACGAAAGTCATTTTGAGTGATATGATAGGAGTATGGTTAATATTCGAAAGGAGAGACATCATGGCTAGAACGGTTGTAGGAGTTGCTGCAAATCTATGTCCCGTAGACGCAGAAGGCAAAAACATTCATTCATCTGTATCTTGTAGATTTGCAGAGAGCATTCGTCAAGTCGGTGGTCTCCCTTTAGTTATTCCTGTTGGTGATGAGTCAGTTGTACGCGATTATGTGGAAATGATTGACAAGCTTATTTTGACAGGCGGTCAAAATGTCCATCCTCAGTTTTATGGAGAGAAAAAGACTATCGAGAGTGATGATTACAATCTAGTACGTGATGAGTTTGAATTGGCACTCTTGAAAGAAGCGCTCCGTCAGAATAAACCAATTATGGCAATCTGTCGCGGTGTTCAACTTGTCAATGTTGCCTTTGGTGGAACGCTCAATCAAGAAATCGAAGGTCATTGGCAAGGTCTACCTTTCGGAACATCTCACTCTATTGAGACAGTGGAAGGAAGCGTGGTGGCTAAGCTATTTGGGAAAGAAAGTCAGGTCAACTCCGTCCATCGTCAAAGCATTAAAGATTTGGCACCTAATTTCCGTGTAACTGCTATTGATCCAAGAGACCAAACCATCGAAGCGATTGAGTCTATCGATGAGCACCGCATTATCGGTTTGCAGTGGCATCCAGAGTTTCTGGTTAATGAAGAAGATGGCAATTTAGAATTATTTGAGTATTTATTGAATGAACTGTAACGACTGGGACATCTGGTCGTTCTTTATTTTATTTTTTCAAAATTTTTGGAATGTGGGATTTTTACGCAAACGTTTGAATTCTGATAAAAAATGGAGAAATTCGACAAAAAAACTTGAAAAAAACGAAGGTAAGCGTTATGATAGAAAAGAAGAAATATTGGAGGAATAACATGTCACATATTAAATTTGATTATTCAAAAGTTTTAGACAAATTTGTTGCACCACATGAAGTGGAATACATGCAATCACAAGTAACAGCAGCAGATGAATTGATCCGTAAAGGAACTGGTGCTGGTAGCGACTTCTTAGGATGGTTGGACCTTCCTGAAAACTACGACCGTGAAGAATTTGACCGTATCTTGAAAGCTGCTGAGCAAATCAAATCAGACAGCGATGTTTTGGTTGTTATCGGTATCGGTGGATCTTACCTTGGTGCTAAAGCAGCAATCGACTTCTTGAACCACCACTTTGCAAACTTGCAAACAAAAGAAGAACGTAAGGCTCCACAAATCCTTTACGCAGGAAACTCAATCTCATCTACTTACCTTGCTGACTTGGTAGAGTACGTAGCTGATAAAGACTTCTCAGTAAACGTAATTTCTAAATCAGGTACAACAACTGAACCAGCTATCGCTTTCCGTGTCTTCAAAGAACTTTTGGTTAAGAAATACGGACAAGAAGAAGCCAACAAACGTATCTATGCAACAACTGACCGCCAAAAAGGTGCTGTTAAGGTTGAAGCAGACGCTAACGGTTGGGAAACATTTGTTGTTCCAGATGACATCGGTGGACGCTTCTCAGTATTGACAGCTGTTGGTTTGCTTCCAATCGCTGCCTCAGGAGCTGACATCAAAGCCCTTATGGAAGGTGCTAACGCAGCTCGCAAAGACTACACTTCAGATAAAATCTCTGAAAATGAAGCTTACCAATATGCAGCTGTTCGTAACATCCTTTACCGTAAAGGTTATGCAACTGAGATCTTGGTAAACTACGAGCCATCACTTCAATACTTCTCAGAGTGGTGGAAACAATTGGCTGGTGAATCAGAAGGAAAAGACCAAAAAGGTATCTACCCAACTTCAGCCAACTTCTCAACTGACTTGCACTCACTTGGTCAATTTATCCAAGAAGGAACTCGTATCATGTTTGAAACAGTAGTCCGTGTTGACAAACCTCGTAAAAACGTGATTATCCCTAGCTTGGAAGAAGACCTTGATGGACTTGGTTACCTTCAAGGAAAAGATGTTGACTTTGTAAACAAAAAAGCGACTGATGGTGTTCTTCTTGCCCACACAGATGGTGATGTACCAAACATGTACGTGACTCTTCCAGAGCAAGATGCTTTCACTCTTGGTTACACTATCTACTTCTTCGAATTGGCTATCGCTCTTTCAGGTTACTTGAATGCTATCAACCCATTTGACCAACCAGGTGTTGAAGCTTACAAACGTAACATGTTTGCCCTTCTTGGAAAACCAGGATTTGAAGAATTGAGCAAAGAACTTAACGCACGTCTATAATAGAAGAAAAGAGTGGTTTGTCCACTCTTTTTACTCTCTTTATCCATAGAAATTGGACTCAGCCAAGACTTGTGATATAATATAGAGAGCAAAAAGGCAGACGCCTAGAGACTTTATAGGAGAAACTATGTCAAAAGATATCCGCGTACGTTACGCACCAAGTCCAACAGGACTACTACACATCGGAAATGCCCGTACAGCATTGTTCAACTACCTTTACGCACGTCATCATGGTGGAACTTTTATTATCCGTATCGAAGATACTGACCGTAAACGCCATGTCGAGGATGGTGAACGTTCACAGCTTGAAAACCTTCGTTGGTTAGGTATGGACTGGGATGAAAGTCCAGAAACACATGAAAATTACCGCCAGTCTGAGCGTTTGGACTTGTATCAAAAATACATTGACCAACTATTAGCTGAAGGAAAAGCCTACAAATCTTACGTTACAGAAGAAGAGTTAGCAGCTGAACGTGAACGCCAAGAAGCAGCTGGCGAAACACCACGCTACATCAACGAATACCTTGGTATGAGTGAAGAAGAAAAAGCAGCTTACATCGCAGAACGTGAAGCAGCAGGGATCATTCCAACTGTTCGTTTGGCTGTCAATGAGTCAGGTATCTACAAGTGGCATGATATGGTCAAAGGTGATATCGAATTTGAAGGTGGCAATATCGGCGGTGACTGGGTTATCCAAAAGAAAGACGGTTACCCAACTTACAACTTTGCCGTTGTTATCGATGACCACGATATGCAAATTTCTCACGTAATCCGTGGAGACGACCACATTGCTAATACACCAAAACAGCTCATGGTTTATGAAGCACTTGGTTGGGAAGCTCCAGAGTTTGGTCACATGACTTTGATTATCAACTCTGAAACTGGGAAAAAATTGTCTAAACGCGATACTAATACACTTCAATTTATCGAAGACTACCGTAAAAAAGGTTATTTACCAGAAGCAGTTTTTAACTTTATTGCTCTTCTTGGTTGGAACCCAGGTGGAGAAGATGAGATTTTCTCTCGTGAAGAATTGATTAAACTTTTCGATGAAAACCGCCTCAGCAAGTCTCCAGCAGCCTTTGACCAGAAAAAACTAGACTGGATGAGCAATGACTATATCAAGAATGCAGACCTAGAAACTATCTTTGAAATGGCAAAACCATTCCTAGAAGAAGCAGGTCGATTGACTGACAAGGCTGAAAAATTAGTTGAACTCTATAAACCACAAATGAAATCAGTCGATGAAATTATCCCATTGACAGATCTCTTCTTCTCAGATTTCCCAGAATTGACCGAAGCAGAGCGCGAAGTCATGGCAGGTGAAACAGTCCCAACAGTTCTTGAAGCCTTCAAAGCAAAACTTGAAGCGATGACAGATGATGAATTTGTAACAGAGAATATCTTCCCACAAATTAAAGCAGTCCAAAAAGAAACAGGTATTAAAGGGAAAAATCTTTTCATGCCTATTCGTATCGCTGTTTCAGGTGAAATGCATGGACCAGAATTACCAGATACAATTTTCTTGCTTGGACGTGAAAAATCAATTCAGCATATCGAAAATATGTTAAAGGAAATCTCTAAGTAAGAAGGATGCAACAATGGACATCTGGGAAAAGATGTACGAAGAAGCACAGAAGCTATACGATCCACATGAAGTATCAGACTTTGTTTATGCCAATCATGTTGTAGCTGCAGTAGAAGCAGAAGATGGACAAATATTTACAGGATTCTGTATGGAGGGAACCTGTGGTGTTTTCCATCTCTGCGCAGAGCGGGCGGCACTCTTTAATATGTACCAATTTTCAGGACAAACTAAGGTTAAAAAAGTATTAGCCTTTCGTGATAAACCACCTTATGGTGGAAGTTCCGGTATGCCCTGTGGAGCTTGCAGAGAATTTCTCTTGTAGTTGAACGCTGAAAATAAAGATGCAGAATTCATGATGGACTACAATACAAGAAAGACAGTTAAAGTCGCAGAACTAATGCCCTATTGGTGGGGAGAAGAACGTGCTTCTAAGTTTGATAAATAATAAAAGAGTCAGTTCAGTTCTGGCTCTTTTATTATAAGTTGAAAAAGTCGATTTGAAAAAATGAAAAAAATTAGAAAAAGATGTTGACAAAAAATAAAAAGTCGGTATAATAGTAAGAGTTGAAAACACCAACTCTGGTCCGTTGGTCAAGGGGTTAAGACACCGCCTTTTCACGGCGGTAACACGGGTTCGAATCCCGTACGGACTA
>NZ_JASHAX010000010.1:0-58003 GCF_047464945.1 Streptococcus mitis
TACATATCCTGCACAAAAAGTCAAAAAAAGCGCTAGTCTCTTAGACTGACGTGATATTTTTCTTATAGGTAATAGCCTCATTTTTCCTCCCATTTCATTTACTCATCTCATTATTGTACCACTTTCTATGGGAAAGTCCTAGTAGCTTATTTTAAAATTTTTACCCTCTGTTGGATAGTCTCGTCTATCTATGTTATAATGAAAGAAGGATTTAAAATCGGAAAAGGAGTATCTATGCTTAAATTAGGTATCATTGGTACTGGCGCTATCAGCCACCACTTCATAGAGGCAGCCCATGCTAGTGGAAAATACAAGCTGGTCGCAGTCTATTCTAGAAAACTAGAAACTGCGGCAACCTTTGCTTCTCGCTATCAGAATATCCAACTCTTTGATCAAGTAGAGGACTTCTTCAAGAGTTCCTTTGATGTGGTCTATATTGCTAGCCCAAACTCCTTGCATTTTGCTCAGGCAAAAGCTGCCTTGTCTGCAGGTAAACATGTCATTCTTGAAAAGCCAGCTGTCACTCAACCACAAGAATGGCTGGATTTGGTTCAAACAGCTGAGAAAAATCACTGTTTTATATTCGAAGCGGCACGGAACTACCATGAAAAAGCTTTCACTATCATCAAAAACTTTTTAGCAGACAAACAAATTTTGGGAGCAGATTTCAACTATGCCAAGTATTCTTCCAAAATGCCTAACTTGTTGACTGGGGAGACACCAAATGTCTTCTCAGACCGTTTTGCTGGTGGAGCTCTTATGGATTTGGGGATTTATCCCCTCTACGCTGCCGTTCGTCTCTTTGGAAAAGCTAAGGATGTGACCTATCAGGCTCAACAGCTTGACAATAACATTGACCTAAATGGCGATGGCATCCTCTTCTACCCTGACTATCAAGTTCATATCAAGGATGGGAAAAACATCACTTCCAATCTTCCTTGCGAGATTTATACGACAGATGGTACCTTGACCCTCAACACAATTGAGCATGTTCGCTCGGCTATTTTTACCGACCATCAAGGCAATCAAGTCCAGCTCCCTATCCAACAAGCTCCTCATACGATGACTGAGGAAGTCGCTGCATTTGCACACATGATCCAGAAACCAGATCTGAATCTCTACCAAACTTGGCTGGAGGATGCAAGTTCAGTTCATGAGCTACTATATACCATGCGCCAGACTGCTGGCATTAGATTTGAGGCAGAAAAATGAAAAACAAACTACCGACTGAATGGCAAGAACTGAGTGACCAACTCAGTTTCCAAGAATTCACTCCCATTCAAACCCAACTATTTGAGCCCCTTCTTGCTGGAGAAAACCTCCTAGGAGTGAGCCCAACAGGAACTGGTAAGACCCTAGCTTACCTTCTACCAAGTCTTCTCAGACTACAAAAGAAAAAAGCCCAACAACTCTTGATTCTAGCACCAAATACTGAGCTTGCTGGACAGATTTTTGATGTATGTAAAACGTGGGCTGAAACTATCGGTTTGACAGCCCAACTCTTCCTATCAGGTTCAAGTCAGAAACGTCAAATTGAACGACTCAAAAAAGGACCAGAAATTCTGATTGGAACCCCTGGCCGTATCTTTGAACTGATTAAATTGAAAAAAATCAAGATGATGAACGTAGAAACCATCATCCTGGATGAATTTGACCAATTGCTTGATGATTCTCAAATTCATTTTGTTGAGAAAATCACTCACTACGCACCGCGTGACCACCAACTCGTCTACATGAGTGCGACGACCAAGTTTGACCAAGAAAAGATTGTGTCGAATACACGCACTATTAATCTCTCTGATCAAAAACTGGACAACATCCAACACTTCTACATGCAGGTAGATCAACGTCACCGAGTGGATATGCTACGAAAACTGGCTCATGTAGAGGATTTCCGAGGTCTTGTCTTCTTTAACAGCCTGTCAGACCTTGGAAGTGCAGAAGAAAAATTACAGTATCGGGATATCTTGGCTGTTTCCCTCGCTAGTGATGTTAATGTCAAATTTAGAAAAGTCATCTTAGAAAAGTTTAAAGACAAGCAACTAACCCTGCTTCTTGCAACTGACCTTCTGGCTCGTGGAATTGATATCGATAGCCTAGAATGCGTCGTAAACTTTGATGTTCCTAGAGATATTGAAACCTACACTCACCGTGCTGGCCGTACAGGTCGCATGGGTAAAGAAGGCTATGTTATCACTCTCGTCACTCATCCAGAAGAAATCAAAAAACTCAAAAAGTTTGCAAGCGTACGTGAAATTGTCTTGAAAAATCAAGAACTCTATGTAAAATAAATCCCTCATTGAGGCTGGGCAAAAAGTCTTTAAAATCAAAAACGCATAATATCAGGTATTGAACAACCTTGATATTATGCGTTTTATTGTGGGAAATTTTACTTCATTTTCTACTAAAATTGAGTTTTCATCTAGCCTCTTTTTTGTAAAACCACATAAGATTCGTAGTAAAAAACTCTCCAACTATTCTATTATAGCATATAAATTAATAAATAAATAGACTTGTTTTTTTATTTTTTTGATGTATACTAATAATAGAAAGCGCTTTAAATTAAATAAAAGGAGGTTTTATGAGGAAAGTAAATAAGGACATTTTATTCTTAACCGGAATCATAGTTTTATGTTTTGGTTTTTTATTATTTCACATCAACCCCTATTATGCTGGGCCCGATGAGACACTGAAAGGAAGAATAAATTTATTCTTTTGGCATCTATATTGGAGACCTATAGGAACTCTCAGTATCCTTTCGGGTTGCATTATGACTTTCAAAGGATTGAAAAAATAATCTTTTGATTATGAAGAAAGGAAATTTTTTATGATTAAACTGAAATTATTGTTTTTCTCTGTACTATCAAGTCTATTATTCTTAGTCTCAACATCTACGGTTTTTGCTGATGTCTATCCTGGCACAAATTATGAAATTATATCTAATCGTGTTGTAAAAGATATCAACACAGGAGAGTTATTGTCATTTTATACGACTGAACTTAGAGACGCCTATTTAGAGTCTAAATCTACGTATCAGACTCGTTCTAATGCAACTGGTGTTGCAGACTATAGAACTAGCTACTCTCACTCTTATGAGAGTAGCGCTACATCAGGAGCTCTAAGTTCAACTGCTTATGGTGGAAAAGCTGGAGCTACCCTAACTTTAAGTGCAGGTGTTAGCTTTTCTGCTCCAGAGTCTGGAGCTGGACTAAGTTTAAATCACTCAGTCTCCCATAACGTACCACCCTACACTTATGGTTACATCAGGCTAAAAGCATCTTACACAGTAAATGTTCGTAAATTAGAAGTTAGATACTTAGGCACCAACAAATGGGTTCCAGCTGGTGAAACCTCTACTATATCGAATGTTAGTGTTTGGAGCGAACTAGTAACTTGGAAATAACTCATTAGATAGATCTGGACTTTACCAGGTCTATCTTTTTACTTTTAAAAAAAAAGAACCTTGCAAAGCAAGATTCTTTTAGTGTCTGACTTAAATAATTGTTCTTCTGGGAACTAAATCGAATTAAGCTTCGATTTCTGTAACCATACCTGAACCAACAGTACGTCCACCCTCACGGATAGAGAATGTAGTACCTTGTTCTACGGCGATTGGGTGGATCAACTCAACGTCGATTGTCACGTTATCACCAGGCATTACCATTTCAGTACCTGCTGGAAGTTCGATTGAACCTGTAACGTCAGTAGTACGGAAGTAGAATTGTGGACGGTAGTTGTTGAAGAATGGAGTGTGACGTCCACCTTCTTCTTTAGTAAGGATGTAAACTTCACCTTTGAATTTAGTGTGTGGGTTGATTGAACCTGGTTTAGCGATAACTTGTCCACGTTCGATTTCATCACGTTGAACACCACGAAGAAGGACACCTACGTTATCTCCGGCAAGACCTTCGTCAAGTTGTTTACGGAACATTTCAACACCAGTAACAACTGCTTTTTGAGTTTCTTCTTTGATACCAACGATTTCGATTTCGTCGTTGACTTTAACGATACCACGGTCGATACGTCCTGAAGCAACTGTACCACGACCAGTGATTGAGAATACGTCTTCGACTGGAAGAAGCAATGGTTTGTCAGTGTCACGTTCTGGTTCTGGGATGTACTCATCAACTGTGTTCATCAATTCCATAACGATGTCTTCGTATTTAGTGTCACCTTCAAGGGCTTTAAGAGCTGAACCTTGGATAACTGGAAGATCGTCACCTGGGAAGTCGTATTCTGACAATAGGTCACGGATTTCCATTTCAACCAATTCGAGCAATTCTTCGTCGTCAACCAAGTCAACTTTGTTCATGAAGACGATAAGGTGTTTAACACCAACCTGACGTGAAAGAAGGATGTGCTCACGAGTTTGTGGCATTGGTCCGTCAGTTGAAGCTACTACAAGGATAGCTCCGTCCATTTGAGCGGCACCAGTGATCATGTTTTTAACGTAGTCCGCGTGTCCTGGAGCGTCGATGTGAGCGTAGTGACGTTTTTCAGTTTCGTACTCAACGTGCGCAGTGTTGATTGTGATACCGCGTTCGCGTTCTTCTGGAGCAGCATCGATAGACGCATAGTCTTTAGGTTGGTTAACAGCTGAAGGCAAGCGACGTGCCAAAACAGTTGTGATAGCTGCAGTTAGGGTAGTTTTACCGTGGTCAACGTGTCCGATAGTACCAATGTTAACGTGTGGTTTACTACGATCGTATTTTTCTTTTGCCATTTGAGTAAAAGCCTCCAATAAAATATATTTTATAGATAGACAGTAGGCAATACAGTCTAACTTTCCTTACTATTTTATCAAATTTCAGCTAAATTGCAAGTGTTTTACAAAGTTTTTGTGAATTATTCTTAATAGGCTAATCTAAATGGCACTTCTATTCCTATAATTTACCTAAAGAAAAATCAGGAATTTCCTGACTTTTACTTAGCTAATTCTCTTTCTCGTTCTTTCATTGTTTTATGATTTTCATACAAACGTGATAAGAACTTAGAAATTTCTTTTAAGATAGAATAGGTTGGTACTGCGACAATCATACCAATGACCCCATATATATTGCTTGATAACAAAAGTAATACTAAAATCGTAATGGGATGAACCTTCATCACACCACCAACGATTCGAGGGTAGAGGATATTTCCATCCACTTGTTGAATGATTAGCATGTAAACAACTGCAATTAGCATTCTATGAGGATCCGTAAAGACATTGGCAATAATCATCGGAATCAAGCCAATACTTGGTCCCACATAAGGAATGAGATTGGCCAATCCTGAAAAGATGGCAAAGACCAAAGCGTATTTCAAACCAATCACGCTATATCCGATAAAGGCCAAACAACCGATAATAATAGCGTCAATGGCGACTCCACTAATATATCGAGCAATTGTCGCATTCAAATTCTTTAAGAGACCTGCAATATGCAACTTATCTCGCTTTAAAACAGTACGCTCAAGCATCGGTAAAAATTTGTTTCCATCTAACAAAAAATAAACCAAAAACACAGGGGTCATAATAATAATCAAAACAGTACTAAAGAGAGCTGATAGAACACTTCCAACACTATTGGTAACGCTATTTAGGATAT
The DNA here is from genome assembly GCF_047464945.1 of Streptococcus mitis. GTDB lineage: Bacteria > Bacillota > Bacilli > Lactobacillales > Streptococcaceae > Streptococcus > Streptococcus mitis_EA. Next base: position 5,589 of record NZ_JASHAX010000010.1, read on the forward strand.
TTTGTAAAATATCTACATAGGATAAATTTAACTGTTGAATAGTCGCTTGAATATCCAAATTTTGAAAGGCTGGATAAGTAGATAAATCCACAATCAAATCTTGTAAACGACTATAGATAGTCTGACTAGTCGCAATCAAGCTGGTCAACTGATTAACCAAAATCGGTAAGAGATAGACTACTCCAATGACAAGCCCCCAAACCAAAGCACACAAGGTTAGTAGAATACCAATGATACGATTAATTTTGAAATACTTTTGTAAAAAATTTACAATAGGATTGGTCAAATAATATAAAAAACCACCTAGAAGAAAAGGAATCATGATGGTGTTTGCGACGCTTACAAAAGGCGTGATAATAGCACCCATCTCTCTCCATAAATAAAAAATGATTGTTAATAATAAAATCTCACTGGTCCAAAAAAATAATTTATTCTTACGAAACATGAGCTACCTCCATTCATCTATTTTACCATACTTTCAAAAAAGCTTCTTTCTTCTATCATGAAACTGGGAATATTTTTTTCTTTATGTTAGAATAAACTTACTATGAAAAAAATCATTTTAACTCTCTTAAGTCTATTCGTAATTGGGTCAGCATCTACTGTTGCTGCCCAAGATTTTAATATTGCTGCTAAACATGCGATTGCTGTTGAGGCCAATACTGGTAAAATTCTATATGAAAAAGATGCAACGCAACCTGTCGAAATTGCTTCTATAACAAAACTACTTACCGTTTACCTGGTCTATGAAGCACTCGAAAATGGAAGTATCACACTATCCACCCCAGTAGATATTTCTGATTATCCTTATCAATTGACGACAAATTCTGAAGCCAGTAATGTTCCTATGGAGGCCCGTAATTATACTGTCGAAGAGTTACTTGAAGCAACTCTGGTATCTAGTGCCAACAGCGCCGCTATTGCCCTAGCTGAGAAAATTGCTGGCTCTGAAAAAAACTTCGTTGATATGATGCGGGCCAAACTCCTGGAATGGGGAATCAAAGATGCCACGGTTGTCAATACAACTGGTCTGAACAACGAAACTCTCGGAGATAACATTTACCCAGGGTCTAATAAAGATGATGAAAATAAGCTCAGTGCTTATGATGTCGCTATCGTTGCCCGCAACCTCATCAAAAAATACCCACAAGTCTTGGAAATCACCAAAAAACCTTCTTCTACTTTTGCTGGAATGACAATTACTTCAACCAACTACATGTTAGAAGGTATGCCTGCTTACCGTGGTGGTTTTGATGGGCTAAAAACAGGAACAACAGACAAAGCCGGAGAATCTTTTGTTGGTACTACTGTCGAAAAAGGCATGAGGGTTATCACTGTTGTTTTGAATGCAGATCATCAAGACAATAATCCCTATGCTCGCTTTACAGCTACATCTTCCCTAATGGATTATATTTCTTCTACATTCACACTTCGTAAAATCGTGCAAAAAGGCGATGCCTATCAAGATAGCAAAGCCCCTGTACAAGATGGAAAAGAAGATACGGTCACTGCAGTGGCCCCAGAGGATATCTATCTAATTGAACGTGTTGGGGGTCAATCTTCCCAATCTATTCAATTCACACCTGATTCTAAAGCAATCCCAGCACCACTTGAAGCCGGAACAGTGGTTGGCCATTTGACTTACGAAGACAAGGATTTGATTGGTCAAGGTTACATTACCACAGAACGTCCTAGTTTCGAAATGGTAGCAGAAAAGAAAGTTGAAAAAGCCTTCTTCTTAAAAGTTTGGTGGAATCAGTTTATCCGATTTATCAACGAGAAATTATAAAACATACTGAGCAAAAGATTGCTCCAAAATAGAAACAGACCAAAAAGTCTTTAAAGTCAAAAACGCATAGTATCAGGTATTAAAAAAACTTGATATTATGCGTTTTATTGTGGTAATATTTACTTCGTTTTCTCCTAAAATTGAATTTTATCCCATTCTTTTTTGAGATATTTTATTCATTACTTTAGGAAGACAATTACTAATTTCCGTTGGCAAGACCACATAATGTTCTTGAGATAGTTCTTGGGCTATTGCTGAATGAAGATGGGTCGCTACTGCCACACGTTCGTAGAGACTGTCCTGTCGGAATTGGCCTACAAATCCTGCAATCATACCAGCCAAAGTATCTCCCATTCCCCCAGTCGCCTGATAGGGACCGCCAACCTGTAACTGGTAATAATCAGATTGTCCAGCTTGCCAAATACGAGTAGCTGAACCTTTCTCTACCAAAATTGTTCCTTGAGGGAAGGAAGTTAGGGCACTAGATGTTGTATCTTCGTTTTGCTTTTCAATAGCAATACCAGACAGCTTTTCCCATTCTTTTTGGTGGGGAGTTAGGATAAGCTGGTTAGATGGAAACGACAAACTTGTCCTAGCAAGAATGGTTAAGGCCCCTCCGTCTACAATCAAAATCTGATTCTTTTTTAAGCTAGCAAAGACCTGTTTTACAAGATTTTCTCCAAAAGTATCGTCTCGTAAACCAGGCCCCAGCAAGACAACTTCTGCCTTCTCCAATTGCTCTTTTAATAATTGCTGGTCTTGAAGAGAAAAGGCCATAGCCTCAGGTAAATGACTGTGCAAAGCTGGGATATTTCCCCTATCTGTTCCAACAGTCACCAAACCAGCTCCACTTTTAACAGCTGCCAAAGCAGCCATGATGATAGCACCACCATAAGGATAAGTCCCACCCAGCAACAGCAAACGACCATAGTCTCCTTTATGACTGGTACGAGAACGTTCAATAATGACTTTTTCTAATAATGCTTGCTCAATCACTCTCATCGTTTTTCCTCAATTATCCTTTATCTGATTGTTTTAAAACAACTTGATAGACTTTCTTAGTCCACTCTTCTAAGTCTTCTCCAGCATAGTCAAGATAATACACCCTATCTTGTATTTTGGTTGGAATAATATTTTCAAATTGGCTCTTATTATGAGTTGGAATAATGCAAATATACAACTCACTTAATAAATTAAGCATGTCCTTAATTTTTACAGCATGGTAACCATCAAAAATATAACCAGGAACTTTAATCAAATCTGTATAGATAAAATGAAAACTTACTCCAGGAATAAACTTGTCTTGTAATTCTTTCTCTGAAGGAGCTCGACCTAATAAACGCTCCATCGCCAATCGATAACCAGAACTTGTATTTGACCACCCTAACATGACATAGTCAAAATAATCTATCGGATCAGATGCAGCATTTCGACTATCCAAAACCAACTCCTCAGCATCTCGCCCAAAGGCTTTCACAGCAGATAAAAGACGACCAGTTTTAAAAATAGAAATCGCTGCATCTATAGTCGTAGTATGACTACAGTAGTCTGAAGTCACTAACCTCTTATGTAGGTCATAAGTCGAGGCTACTCTTTTATCTGTAGGAGTAAATGGTGGCAGAAAGGGATGCTGACAGATGTAATCTAAAATTTCTTTTTTTAAACAAGAATCAGCACACTCAATACTTGTTTGACGTTTATGAAGTTTTTCGTAAGCTATAAATTTAGCAATTTTTTCTAATTCCCACTCTTGAATATTTGGATAATCAATTAGTGCTAAGTAGTATATTCCATCCCATTGTAAACTATATTCCCCATTATAAATTTTTAAAATCATCTAATCACCTCACTCCATTATACAACAAAAAGGAGGCACATACCTCCTTTTATAAACTTATTTCTAAAATTTAATATTCATTTCTGCCATTTTAGATATAGCTATAGAAAATTTTTCTCTTATTTTCTATCCAATGTCCGGAGTGCTGCTTGATAAGTTTGCTCCATCAGCATAGTAATGGTCATAGGACCTACACCTCCAGGAACTGGTGTAATATGGCTAGCAAGTGGAGCAACTGCCTCATAATCCACATCCCCACAGAGCTTACCATTTTCATCACGATTCATCCCAACGTCAATGACTACCGCACCGGGTTTCACAAAGTCAGCAGTCACAAACTTGGCACGACCGATTGCAACAACCAGAATATCTGCTTTAGCAGCCACCTTAGCAAGATGATGAGTCCGTGAGTGGGTCAAAGTCACTGTAGCATTCTTTGCCAAAAGAAGCTGGGCCATAGGTTTTCCAACGATATTGGAACGACCGATGACGACCGCATTTTTACCTTCCAAGTCAATCCCATATTCATGAAACATTTCCATAATTCCTGCAGGTGTAGAAGGAATCATGACTGGATGACCAGACCAGAGACGTCCCATGTTTAGGGGATGGAAACCATCTACGTCCTTTTCAGGATCAATAGCTAATAAAACTGCCTCTTCGTCAATATGTTTTGGTAATGGTAACTGGACCAAAATTCCATGCCAAGCTGGATCTTGATTGTATTTGGCAATCAAGTCTAACAATTCCTCTTGAGTAATGGTCTCTGGAACTCGCACTACTTCGCTACGGAAACCAGCCGCAAGAGCTGACCTCTCCTTGTTGCGAACGTAGACTTGGCTGGCTGGATTGTCCCCAACCAAAATCACTACCAAACCAGGCACTAGACCTGTTTCTTCCTTTAATTTTGCAGTCTTTTCAGCCAACTGCCCCTGCAATTTGGCCGCTAAAGTTTTCCCATCAATAATCTGTGTCATATCACTTCTCTTTTCTTTCAAATATTTTCCATTATACCAAAAACTGCCAGCACCCTCTAACACTTCTTTCCTAGGCTATCTTATAGTTTCAAACTATAAGAAAAAGCTCTGGTTGAGCTTTTCACTAATCTTGTCTTGAAATTTTAAAATAGATTACAAAACCTTACTCAAGAAGTCTTTAGTCCGTTGTTCTTGGGTTTGTTCAAAAATCTGTTCAGGTGTTCCGTCTTCAACAACCACACCATCTGCCATAAAGATGACACGATCTGCCACCTCACGGGCAAATCCCATCTCATGTGTTACGATAACCATGGTCATTCCTGACTTGGCTAGGTCTTGCATAACAGCCAGAACCTCACCTACCATTTCAGGGTCCAAGGCTGAAGTTGGCTCGTCAAAGAGTAAGACATCAGGTTCCATAGCCAAACCACGCGCAATGGCAATCCGTTGTTGCTGTCCACCTGACAAACTCTGTGGATAAGCAGTTGCCTTATCTGGTAAACCAACTTTTTCCAAAAGTTCCTGAGCTCTCTTCTCTGCAATTGCCTTGCTTTCACCTTTGGTCTTGATAGGTGACAAGGTGATATTTTCCATCACAGTCATATTAGGAAAGAGATTGAATTGTTGAAAAACCATGCCCATCTTCTCACGCATGGCAAAGAGGTCATTCTTCTTGTCCGTAATATCGACTCCCTCAAAGATAACCTTCCCCTTGGTTGCTTCTTCCAACAAATTCATAGAGCGAAGCAAGGTAGATTTCCCGCTCCCCGAAGGACCGATGATAACGACAACTTCTCCTCTTTTAATCTCGAGGTTGATGCCCTTCAATACTTCATTCTTTCCAAATGATTTATGTAAATTTTCAATTTTTATCAAGGTTTCTGTCATTATTTCTTATCTCCTTGTCCCATACGTTTTTCAAAAGCTTTCAAGGCTACTGTCAAAATAGAAGTCATAATCAAGTAATAAAAGGCTGCAAATAAAAGTGGTGTTAAAGGTAGATAGGTTGTTGTAGAAACTGTTGTAGCCCCGTTCCACAACTCCATGACACCGATAGCTGATAAGAGGGAGCTGTCCTTGATAATGGTAATAAATTCGTTCCCCAATGCTGGCAAAATATTTTTGATTGCTTGTGGCAAAATCACATATCTCATAGCATTTTTAGGACGAATCCCTAGCGAATAAGCCGCCTCTAGCTGACCTTTTGGAACCGCATTGATACCGGCACGAACAGTCTCAGAAACATAAGCACCACTGTTCATAGAGATAATCAAAATTCCTGGAATCAGACGAGAAAGGTCAACACCTAAAATTCCAACCTGAATAGTCGGAGCATTGATGTGCATAAGAGCAAAGGCAATCATAATCTGAACCATCATCGGTGTCCCACGGAAAATCCAAACGTACAAGTTGGCGAGCCAAACAAGCGGTTTAAACTTTGAACGTTGCCCAAAAGCCAAGACAACACCCAAAATAGTTCCCAAAAAGACAACACAGATAGAAATGAGAACCGTCACAACAGCCCCATAGTTAAAATAAGGTAAATACTTAGGTAAAAAAGAAAAATTCATAATCACACTGCTTTCTAAAATAGAATACTGTATGATTATAACATGTATTGAATTAAAATTCAAACTTTTTATCCGATTTATTCAAAAAAACTTTCAGCTGGTAGAATTAGCGAGAAATCTTAGTTTTTTCTAGTCAAGTTGGCCTCCTTTATGGTAAAATAGTAACGATAAGAAATGAAGGAGAATCAAAATGGAATCACATTTGGTTAGAATCATCAACCGCCTTGAAGCAATGGCAAAAGACGGCGGAAATTTAAAACGTAATTTTGAACGCGAAGGAGTTGTTGTTGCAGAAGTTGCATACAGCCACGACGAAGAAAACGGATCAATCTTTACCCTTCGTGATGTAGAAGCTCGCGAAACTTATACGTTTGACAGCATTGACTTGATTGCAATGGAGATTTACGAACTCCTTTACTAATACAAAACAAGCTGGGATTACACCCTGCATGTCTAACCACAATCCTTTTTGTCTCACAAATAGGATTTTTTTATTCCCTAAAATCTCAAAAATTTTCATTGTAACAACTTCTCAAAGCTGCAATCTTTTTACTTGCTTTACACCCCAATCCTGTTATAATGAGAGTATAGAAATTTGACTATTTTTGACCTTTGAACAGGTCAGGATAAAGAAAGAAATGAGGTAGATGTATGCTTTGTCAAAACTGTAAAATTAACGACTCAACAATTCATCTTTACACCAATCTCAATGGAAAACAAAAACAAATTGACCTCTGTCAAAACTGCTACAAGATTATCAAAACAGACCCTAACAACAGTCTCTTTAAAGGTATGACGGATTTGAACAATCGTGACTTTGATCCTTTTGGTGATTTCTTCAATGACTTAAACAATTTTAGACCTTCTAACAACACTCCACCGACTCCTCCAACCCAATCAGGTGGAGGTTACGGTGGAAATGGCGGTTATGGTTCTCAAAATCGTGGATCTGCTCAAACCCCGCCACCTAGCCAAGAAAAAGGCCTGCTGGAAGAATTTGGTATCAACGTAACTGAAATTGCCCGTCGTGGTGATATTGACCCCGTTATTGGACGCGACGATGAGATTATCCGTGTCATCGAAATTCTCAATCGTAGAACCAAGAATAATCCTGTCCTTATCGGTGAACCAGGTGTCGGAAAAACAGCCGTTGTCGAAGGTCTAGCTCAAAAGATCGTTGATGGTGATGTTCCACATAAACTCCAAGGTAAACAAGTCATCCGTCTGGATGTGGTTAGCCTGGTTCAAGGAACTGGGATTCGTGGGCAATTTGAAGAACGCATGCAAAAACTCATGGAAGAAATTCGCAAACGTGAGGACATCATCCTCTTTATCGATGAAATCCATGAAATTGTTGGTGCGGGTTCTGCAGGCGATGGAAATATGGATGCAGGAAATATCCTCAAGCCAGCCCTTGCTCGTGGGGAACTGCAACTGGTCGGCGCTACTACTCTCAATGAATACCGTATCATTGAAAAGGATGCTGCCCTAGAGCGTCGTATGCAGCCTGTCAAAGTTGATGAACCAACAGTGGAAGAAACAATCACTATCCTCAAAGGAATTCAAAAGAAATACGAAGACTACCACCACGTTCAGTATACCGATGCTGCGATTGAAGCAGCTGCAACTCTTTCCAATCGTTACATCCAAGATCGCTTCTTACCTGACAAGGCCATTGACCTCCTAGATGAAGCTGGTTCTAAGATGAACTTGACCTTAAATTTTGTCGATCCTAAAGTGATTGATCAACGCTTGATTGAGGCTGAAAATCTCAAATCTCAAGCTACACGGGAGGAAGATTTTGAGAAGGCCGCCTATTTCCGCGACCAGATTGCCAAGTATAAGGAAATGCAAAAGAAAAAGGTCACAGACCAAGATACTCCTATCATCAGCGAGAAAACTATTGAGCACATTATCGAGCAGAAAACCAACATCCCTGTTGGGGATTTGAAAGAGAAAGAACAATCTCAACTTATCCATCTAGCTGAAGACCTCAAGTCTCATGTTATTGGGCAAGACGATGCTGTCGATAAGATCGCTAAGGCTATTCGCCGTAATCGGGTTGGACTTGGGACCCCTAACCGCCCAATCGGAAGCTTCCTCTTCGTCGGCCCAACTGGTGTCGGTAAGACAGAACTTTCCAAACAACTAGCTATCGAACTCTTTGGTTCTGCTGACAGCATGATTCGCTTTGACATGAGTGAATACATGGAAAAACACAGTGTGGCTAAGTTGGTCGGCGCTCCTCCAGGTTATGTTGGCTATGATGAGGCTGGTCAATTAACTGAAAAAGTCCGCCGCAATCCATATTCTCTTATTCTCTTGGATGAAGTGGAAAAAGCCCATCCAGATGTTATGCACATGTTCCTCCAGGTCTTGGACGATGGTCGTTTGACAGATGGGCAAGGACGTACCGTTAGCTTCAAGGATGCCATTATTATCATGACCTCAAATGCAGGTACAGGTAAGGCAGAAGCCAGCGTTGGATTTGGGGCTGCTAGAGAAGGACGTACCAACTCTGTTCTTGGTGAACTCGGTAACTTCTTTAGCCCAGAGTTTATGAACCGTTTTGATGGTATTATCGAATTTAAGGCTCTCAGCAAGGACAACCTCCTTCAGATTGTCGAGCTTATGCTAGCAGACGTTAACAAGCGCCTTTCTAGCAACAATATCCATCTCGATGTGACAGACAAGGTCAAGGAAAAATTGGTTGACCTCGGTTATGATCCAAAAATGGGAGCACGCCCACTTCGTCGTACTATTCAAGACTATATTGAAGACGCAATCACTGACTACTACCTTGAAAATCCAAGCGAAAAAGACCTAAAGGCAGTTATGACCAGCAAGGGCAACATTCAAATCAAATCTGCCAAAAAAGCTGAAAAAATCAAAGAGAATACTTCTGAAATAGAAGATTAGAACTCATAAAAAGAACAGGAAACAAGATCTCCTGTTCTTTTTAATTCTCTTCTTGAACTTGATAGCGAAGAATTGTTTTCAATTTGCTTGGCTCCGTTCGATGAAGGTTATTGAGATAGATTTCTCGGTGGTACTCCGTAATTCTTTTGAGTTTATGAAGTTGACAAAAATCTTCCATATCTGCAAAAGTCTCATTTTCTGTATCAAAGGGTCCTACATGAAGCATAGCAAGACTTAGACCTTCTTCTATTTTTTCAAAACGAATAGCCTCATAGAGAAGATTTGGCTTCTTGATCATCACCTCGTTCAGAGCTTCCTCAAATAGTTCTCGCGTAATAAAATCGGGTTGCCCAATCATAATGCTATAAGAAAGCTCACTTTTTACCAGTTCTCCTTCCTTCTCCTTTTTCCATAAACCTTCTAAAGGAAAGACTGTAAAATCATGGTAAACCTCATCCAGAGGAGCTTTTTTATACTTCATCTTTATCGCATAAGCTAAGGCATACAAAATTCCTACGCGTTCTGAAAAATCTTCTTGATTTGGATCGCCTTTACCATCTATCACGATATAGGATTGACCTGGTACTTCCAAGATGGTGGGCCTAGCCTTAATTTGATAAAGAGCTTTCGCTTCTTTTCTCCATTCGTATTTCATTTAATTCTTCTCCTTTCTATCTCTAGTATAGCACTAAAACCCTGACATCTTTTGTCAAGGTTTATAAAATTTTTGGATTTTTTCTACTCTAGAAAGCAGTTCCTTCTTCAGATAGTCAGGGTCGAGTATTTCCACCCCATCTAAATAAGACAGGAGGTAAGTATACATACTTTCATGCTCTGGTAGGACTGTCTTGACATAATAACATCCATCTTTGCCCAAGCTAATCTCATCTTCTAAAAAATCTTCATAAACCCGGAAAGCAAGCTTGGGACTAAACTTCAAGGAAACTTCGATTTGATTTGCCACTTGATCTGAACTATCAACGGAATCCATCACGTTTTTCTGCTTCACTATTTCATTTGTTAGGTGACAATTCCTAATTTTAGATAACTTGAAAAAACGCCAGTCTTCCTTCAAACAACAGTAAGCATGAAGGTACCAATCTCTCTTTTTAAATACGAGTTTAAAAGGTTCAACTGTACGAATCGTTTTCTGACCACTCCCACCTAGATAAGTGATAACCAGTCGCCTCTTCTCTAGAATAGCATGTTTGATATTATCAAATAATTCTTTTTGACCTTCTCGCTTTCTCCAGTCAGTCAAATCTACTTCTATCCAAGGGCTGGTAGAAACTTGAAAAATAGATTCTAATTTTTCAAGTAACAGGTCTTGTCTGTCATCCGTCAGAGCTTGAATCCCTTGCAAAGCAGACAACAGTTCTATTTTTTCATTCTCCGACACAAGAGCGCGATCCAGGACAAAGTCCTTCATTAAAGAAATTCCACCTGAGTTTCCAGGAATCGAATAAAGGGGAATCCCCGCCATACTCAAGCGCTCAATATCACGATAAATTGTTCGTACAGACACTTCAAATAATCGGGCTAATTCAGGAGCTGTTGTACTACCTTTTTCTAAAAGTAGATATAGAATACGAAATAATCTTGATTCTGCCATAAAATCACCTCCCTTTTATTATACCAGTTAAAGAAGTCCATTTAGAGAATTTACCCCAACAAATATTGATAAAGTTAAAGTAGATTTTCTTCACAAGTTCGTTAGTTTCTTCTTGACAGCTTGCCCTTTGTCCATTATGATAATAATAACGATACTAGATAATGAGGAAAATTCAATGGCAAACCCAACTTTCGGAGAAAAAAAAGCGAATACAGACTATGTTGCACGCTATGGAGTGTATGCAGTTATTCCAGACGCTAAACAAAAACAAATAGTTTTAGTTCAAGCGCCTAATGGCGCTTGGTTCTTACCAGGTGGCGAAATTGAATCAGGTGAAAATCATCAGGAAGCCCTAAAGCGTGAATTGATTGAAGAGCTTGGATTCACAGCTGAAATTGGTGTCTATTACGGACAAGCTGACGAATATTTCTACTCTCGTCACCGTGATACCTACTACTACAATCCTGCCTACCTCTATGAAGCGACTTCTTTCAAGGAAGTTCAAAAACCACTAGAAGACTTTAATCATATTGCCTGGTTCCCTATCGACGAGGCTATTGAAAATCTTAAACGTGGTAGCCATAAATGGGCCATTCAATCTTGGAAAAAACAGCATAAGATTGACTAAATCAAGCTACTTTATTCAAAAAGTGCTATAATAGAATTAGAAAATCGGAGGAAATATTATGAAGCTTATCAATACGACAAACTCACACTCGCAACTTGTAAAAGGCCAGCTTGAGAGTACAGATGCAACCCTTGTTGAGGTCTATTCTGCTGGAAATACAGATGTTATTTTTACCCAAGCTCCGCTTCACTATGAAATCCTCATCTCAAATAAACACCGTGCTATTCGAGAAACTGAAATCGAAGCCATCCAAGAATTTTTCTTGAAACGTAAAATTGATAAGGACTCTATTGATGAAGCCAATATCAAAACACTCTACTCAGAAAAATTAATTGGGATTTCGATTCCAATCAAATAAAATTTTGGAGAGATTAGAAAGCTATTGAACCTTATAGACCAAACATAGGTTCTGACTTGCTTTTTAAATCGTCTCCAATTTTTATCTTGAGATCTTATCATACAAGATTTTATAGACAAATAATAAAAAAGATTTGATTCTGCTTCTCACACAATCAAATCTTTTTTATTAAAAACGAATCGTTTCACGTGTTTTCTCATATGAGGTAACAAAGCGGTTGGTTACACCAGGCTCTGCCACTTCCAATGCTTGAGAAATCTTGTCAAATGAAGCGTGATAATCAAATTCTTTTTCAAAAATATCTAAAGCTTCGTTAAATGCTTCTTGGATGCGTTCATCAAATGAGCGGTAACGGTTAGAATATTGTAAGAGTTGTTCTGTCAAGGTTGCATACTGAACAATATTATAAGTTTCCGTTTCTAAAGCTTCCATATCATTCGTTGCAATTTCAAGAATACGGTTAACTGATTCTATATTGACTAAGTTTTGCTCTAATTCAGCCATTAGATCTTCCGTATTATTACTTGCTGTAAAGAATAACTTCAAGAAAGTTTGTGGAATACCAGGTAGGTTCCGTTTTTCCATATATCTCTTGATTGTATGGAGACGATTAACATATACATTTGCCTTTTGACGTGCATTGATATCATCTTTCTCAATTCGTGCAAGACGCTCACTAACTGAAATCTGTTCATCTTCAATCTCTTTAAGATTTTCCTGTAAAGATTCAAGATTTTCTTCAAGAATTGAATATGCTTGAGTTGGTTCATCTTGATTTGAAGTTGCCTCAATAATAGCAGTCTCAAAGTTTTCTAATTCACCCTGTAAACGACGAACATGACTTGCATCCGATTCAGAAAGTAAATAACTTTTACTCAAACGCTCAATATCTTCTATCAATAAAGCATTATTTTCCTTCATGTGTTGAAGATAAGTAGGAAGTGTTGCTACTAAACCTTCTACTACTTTCTGTGCCGCAATTTCTCTTGTAAAGATATCATAAAGTGCATTAATCTCTTCTTGGATTTGAGTATTTTCATACTCTGCATTATCCAATTCTAGTTTCGCAATATTCTCATGATTTTTCTTGAGAGCTTCATAAAGCAGTTGGAAACGCGCTTCAATATCCGTTTCAACAAAATGATAATTAGCATCTAAAAGCTTACGGTAACCATCTTCTAAATCTTCCAGTTGATCAGGTAGGTCTTTAGATAATGTTGCTACAATTGCTGGTATACGATCAACAATATGCGTTAAAGCCAAGATATGATTTTCAGCATTATCCAAAATCACAGCAGCTTCTACTGGGTCACCTGACGAATTTAAAGTTACAAACTGAGAAAACTCCGATTGGATATTTTCCAATTGTTTTTCAATTTCAGATAAACCTTGGCCATATTCTTCAGAATTATCAGCAACTCGGTGTTGCAACTCTTCAAACAAGTCCAAGGTATGAAGAACACGTCCACTATTTTTAGACTCTTGTTTCTCCAAATCTGCCAAGGCATTGCGAATTGCCGCAATATCTTCTTCAATCAAGGTAATTTGACTCTCGATTTGATCAATTTGATGACTCGCTTTGAAAAAACGGAACGAGTTATTGTAACCTTCTGCCTCGAAAAGATTATTTTCGATATCGGCAAAAGAATTAAGAGATAAATCAACCCATTTTTGATTCCATTCACGGAAAGTCACCTGACTTTGTCCAATCAAGTGCATATTTTTTACAGCTTCAACTTCATCATTAACTGGAAGATTGTACAGTTCTTCTTTTTTCTCTTCTAAAATTGCTAGTTTACTTTCATTGCGTTTCCTTACATAGATTGCGATAGCATAGGCAATGACCAATAAAACTGCAACTGCAATTATCAAATAAATTACTAGTCTAGCAGACATATTAAACTCCTTTTTTACTTGAAACAATCGTAATGATTATATCATATTTTTTAGACCAAGGGAACTACTTCTCCCGATTTTTTAGACATCAAGTGTACTATAGACAGCATTTTCTTCGATAAACTCACGACGAGGCTCTACTCTATCCCCCATCAACATATCAAAGATTTTATCTGCTTCTGCAGCATCATCCACAGAAACTCTGGCCATCAAGCGATGTTCAGGATCCATGGTTGTTTCCCACAATTGGTGGTCATCCATTTCACCCAGACCTTTATAACGCTGAATGGTTGGTTTGGCACGTCCTTCACTGTGGCGGGCCAAGGCCTCTTGGAGTTTGATTTCTTGATCTGCTCCTGGCTGGATATATTCTTTAATCTCGCTTCCAACCTTGACACCATAGATTGGTGGTTGGGCGATATAAACATAACCAGCTTCTAGGATTGGTTTCATATAACGATAAATCAAGGTTAAAAGAAGGGTACGAATGTGGGCTCCATCGACATCGGCATCGGTCATCAAAACGAGTTTTTGGTAACGAGCTTTTGAAACATCAAATTCTGCCCCAAATCCTGTTCCCATCGCTGTGAAAAGACTACGAATTTCTTCGTTAGCTAGAATCTTATCCATACTTGCCTTTTCAACGTTCAAAATCTTACCGCGGATTGGAAGAATTGCCTGAAATTCACGGTTACGACCAGATTTGGCTGATCCACCAGCTGAGTCTCCTTCGACGATGAAGAGTTCTGTTTCAGCAGGATTGTTAGAAGAACAGTCTGCTAGTTTCCCTGGAAGGTTGGAAATTTCCAAACCAGATTTTTTACGAGTGACTTCACGCGCACGCTTGGCAGCCACACGAGCCTTAGCAGCTAAAATCCCTTTTTCCACGATACGTTTGGCAATCTGTGGATTTTCCATGAGGAAATCGGAGAAGGCATCACTGAAGAGGCGATTGGTAATCTTAACCACTTCGCTATTCCCCAGTTTGGTCTTAGTTTGTCCTTCAAACTGTGGATTTGGGTGTTTAACTGAGATAACTGCAGTTAAGCCTTCGCGGACATCTTCCCCTGTTAAGTTGTCTTCATTGTCTTTAAGTAATTTATTCTTGCGAGCATAATCATTGATAACACGTGTCAAGGCTGTACGGAAACCTTGTTCATGCGTTCCACCTTCATGTGTATGAATATTATTGGCAAAACTCATGACATTTTCATGGTAACCTGTTGTGTACTGCATGGCTACCTCAACTGTGATATCATCCATCTCACCGTCTGTATAGATTGGTGTATCAAAGATTACATCCTTGTTCTCGTTGATATATTCAACATAACTAGCAATCCCACCTTCATAATGATAATGCTTGGTTTGTTCCAAACCTTCACGCTTATCTGTAATTGAAATTTGAAGACCGCGATTTAGAAAGGCCAATTCTTGAATGCGTTTATTTAATTTATCAAAATCAAAGGTTGTTGTTTCAGTGAAGATTTCTGGGTCCGGTGTGAAGTGAACTGTTGTTCCCGTTTTATCCGTATCTCCAACCACCTCAAGGTCTGCGACAACATGACCACGACGGTATTCTTGGTAATGAATCTTACCGTTTTTATGGACATGAACGTCTAATTGAGTGGAAAGGGCGTTAACTACTGACGACCCCACTCCGTGAAGACCACCTGAGACCTTATAGCCGCCACCTCCGAATTTTCCTCCAGCATGAAGAACCGTAAAGACTGTCTCAACAGCAGGTCGACCTGTTTTTTCCTGAATATCGACTGGGATACCACGCCCATCATCGACAACAGTAATCGAATCATCTGGCTCAATAAAGACTTGAATATGGCTGGCAAATCCTGCCAAGGCCTCGTCAATTGAGTTATCAACGATTTCCCAGACTAGATGGTGAAGACCTTCTTTTGAGGTTGACCCAATATACATCCCTGGACGCATACGAACAGCCTCTAAGCCCTCTAAAACTTGAATTTGACTGGCATCATAATCCTGTGCCTGCAGATTTTTGATTTCTTCTGTCATCTTATTCCTTTTTCTTATATGTCTAATACTTGTCTTAAATTCACGATACTGGTAAACAAGTGGGTAGCTAGTCCTGCAGATTGACCTGCTTCGATATCAATTGGTCGATCACCAATAACAAGACCAGAGCTAATCTGATACTTTTCTCTTAAATAAATCATAGACTCTGGACTTGGTTTTCTCTTAAAGCCTGAGCTAGAAGTCACCACTTCTGTAAAATAGGCTGCTATAGAGGTTTTTTCTAAAATGTCCAAGACCTGATCATTTCTGTGAGAAACCAAGAAATGACGCCCACCTTGATTTGAAATGTCTTCCAATAATTCAGAAACTCCTTCAAACAAAATCGGATGTTCTAGCTCTCTGGCTTCATTTTCTTTGTATTTTTCTAAAAAATGCTCTAAGTTGGGAGCGAATGTCTCAATCGCAAAATCAGTAGAAACCTTTAAAGCCTGATAGACAGTGTCATGGTCTTGTGTGATGCCATACAATGCCAATGTTTCAACAAATGCAGCTGTTGAAGTTTCGTAATTATCCAGTAAAGTTCCACCTAAATCCCAGATATAATCGTGATATTTCATACCCTTCATTATAGCATTTTTTTATGAAAAATGCGATGATTTCCTTGAGTTTTCCACATAAAAAACGAGAGTTTGACTCCCGTTTTATTGATTTTTACCAAAGACATCTCGATAGAGCATTCCTGTTCGTAGACTCTCTGCGTCTCCTCCTAGTTGGTCCACCAACTCGTAGGCAAAGGCAAGGGCTGTAGAGGGACCTCGACTGGTTGTCAAATGACCATCTACCACTACTGTTTCCTTGACATATTGACCATCAAGGATTTGCTCTTGAACGCCATCATAGCAAGTGTACTGCTTGTTTTTCAATAGCCCTGCTTGATTGAGGGCAATTGGCGCCGCACAAATAGCTGCCAGTTTCTTCCCTTCTCGTTCGAAGCTTTGCAACTCTTGAATCAAGGCTTGATTATCGCGCAAATGTGCAGAACCAGGCATTCCTCCAGGAAGGACAATCATGTCATAGTCTGATAAATCACCCTCAAAAACACGATCTGCTCTTACTTGGATTGCATGCGCCCCCGTCACTTGCTCTTCAAAACCAACCATATCACAAGTAATATTTGCACGACGCAAGACATCTACAACTGTCAAAGCTTCAATTTCTTCAAAGCCCTGAGCTAACATAACTGCTACTTTTACCATGATTTTCTCCTTATTTGATTTGTTTTAATACAACCTTTTTCCGCTTGAATCGGACTTTTCCACTCTTTTCTTCAGCTAGATTGGTTTGATAACTCATCGATAAAAGCAAGCCAACACCGATCAAATTACTGATAATAGCCGATCCTCCTTGCGAAATAAAAGGCAAGGGAATCCCAGTCAAAGGAAGCAAACCTGTCACGGCACCGATATTCTCAAAGATATGGAAGAGCAACATCATAATCAAACCTGTAGAAATATAGGTGTAGAACTGATTATTTGATTTAAGAGTAATCTTCAACATACGATAAATCAGCATGAGATAAAGGGCAATAACAAGGACAGAGCCAATAAAGCCAAAATCTTCTGCAATGACCGTGAAAATCATATCCGACTCTCTAACTGGAATAAGCAGATTAGAAGCATTAAATCCTTGACCAAATAAGCCACCACTCCCAATGGCAATCTGCCCTTGAGCCTGTTGGTAAGTGGTTGTTTGAGCAAAGTCGAATGGATTGAGCCAAGCCAAGATACGATTGATTTGGTAGGTCGGCATCCCCAATTGATGGAGAAAAGCCCGGCCACCCTTACTGATAAAAATGGCTAAGAATCCAGCAACTCCTGTTACAGCAGTCACAAATACTGGAATAATAATTTTCCAAGAAACTCCTGATAGTAAGACGATTCCTGAGAAAATAGCTACAAAAACCAAAGCCGTCCCCAAGTCACTTTGAAGTGCCAAAAGAACTAGGACTGGAATGGTAAAGACAATCATCCAAAAAATTAATAAAAAGTCCAGCGGAACTGTACGTTGCCATTCCTTATGTTTCTTTGTAAATTGGACAATGACACGGGCCAACATGAGGACATAGGATATCTTCATAAATTCTGATGGTTGGAATAGGGTAATTCCATTTATTGATACCCAGTTTTTGGCACCCGTTGATGCAACTAGGCTTGGATTATAAAAGACGATCGGCAAGACCATGAGTCCCAAACCTAACATATATAGAAAAGGGGTCACTTTCCAAAGAAATTCTGTATTAAAGAGCATGACCACAAAACCAATCACAAGCCCCAAGGCAATCCATGCGACCTGCTGCCCTAAAATGGGCAGAATATTGTTTGGATAATCATGACTAACAGCTATATAGATAGCCACCACGCCAATAACCAGTAGAAAAAATACTGGCAATAGCAAACTATAATCGACTCTAGAGTCGAGAGAACGTTTCATATACACTAACCTTATACTTTCATACAATACTATTTATCAAAGTTCATTTAAAAATTTATCAACAGCCTCATCAACTTCGGATCGAGAGACGGTTTTAACAGTCGCTTCTTTTGCTAGAGAAGTCACTATTTGCTTGCCATATCGTTTTCCGACGATTCTTCTATCCAGAATGAGGGTTAAAGAACGTTGGTGTTCGCGTCTCATACTTCTTCCCAAAGCCTGTTTTAAACGAATAATGGCCATTGGCAATTGATAATCATAAAAGGCATTTTTCCCTTCTTGAATTAGTTCCTGATTAATCTTTTTCGTTAAGGGCTCTTGAGGATTTTGGAAAGGAAGTCTTGGTACAACTTGAATCACAAAAGGATGGCTTGAAAAATCAACTCCCTCCCAGAAACTTGCTGCACCAAGCAAGATTTGTTGTTCACCTTTTTCAAAGCGTTTCTTCAGTTGATGAACATCACCATTTTTATACTGGGCCAGATGGCTAACTGGAAGTAAATCCGATACTGCTAGAAGCATGTCTTTAGCAGTAAAGAGAACTAAAATCGGTTGCTGGAAAGCTTGAACATCCATCAGCAAATCTGCCACCTCCTTGGCATAAACTTCTAAGGAGGTTTCTGTCACCAGGGGAAAATCTTTGACCAAGACCACTTCTTGATCCTGTTTTTTATGAGCTTCAACCTTGACAAATTTAGCTTCAGGATAACCTAAAAGGTCTGCCAAAGAAACTCTCTGACTAATCTCAAGAGTAGCCGATACTCCCAAGACTTGACATGAATTAGGTACTAAAGAAGATAGGAGAATACGTCCTGATTTCGTAGAAGAAATTTGAATTTTCTTTTGACTCGTTTCAATTGCTTCAAGCCAGTAATCTCGGTCAGCTGTAAAATAGCGAACCAGCTCCTCAAAGCCCTCTACTTTTAATTCTGAAAAATACTGGTGGAGATTGGCAAGAGAATCTAAGATATTTTTCTTAGATTTTCCAGACTGAAATTGTTCAATCAAGTAAAGGCACTCAAAGCGAATACTTTCTAGTATTCGTTGTTGGACCTTATTTTGCTCCTCCAGTAAAGCCTTATCAAGCAAATCGATAATAGACTGGATATCGTAGGTCTCTTGAAGCAGATTTTCTAGAGCTAACAAAATCTTTTGAACTTCATCAATAATCAATAAACGGTCACTGACAAATTCAGGATTATCTTCAAGTCTGGTTACAAGATAGGCATGATTGGTCACTAAAAGCTTGCAGGTTTGTGCCCTTTCTTGACTACGTTTCCAGAAATCTTCCATCACAAATAAGCTACGGGATGATAAATTCCCATCATGACGAAGGTCTGTTAGAAAATGTTGGTAACGGTAGAGTTGGCCAATTTCATCCAAATCTCCTGTCTCTGTCTCAGTCAACCAGACCAAGAGTTGCATTTTAAAACGTCTAAATAAGCGATTTTCATCATTTTCCTGCAAGGAACGATAAAAGGCATCCAGCTTCAGGTAATTTTGTGGCCCCTTTAAAGAATGAATATCTGTATGAAACACTTCCTCGAGACGTTTACCTTCTTCTTCCATG
Source organism: Streptococcus mitis (assembly GCF_047464945.1). Classification (GTDB taxonomy): domain Bacteria; phylum Bacillota; class Bacilli; order Lactobacillales; family Streptococcaceae; genus Streptococcus; species Streptococcus mitis_EA. The sequence continues at coordinate 25,225 of NZ_JASHAX010000010.1, forward strand.
ATTTGATTTTGAAGAATCTTTGTCGGAACACTAAGAACAATTTGTCTCTCTTTGGCTTGAGACAAAGCGGGTAAGAGATAGCCATAGGTTTTCCCAATCCCTGTCGGTGCTTGAATTAATGAGACAGGCTCATCTTTCAATAGCAAGCCAACCTCTTTAGCAAAACTTTCTTGTTCCTCCCTCACTTTAAGATTCAACAGAGAAATATTTTTAGAAAAATCTTGGGATAGTTTTCGTGGCTCATTGGGAGCTGCAAGTTTCTTGAAATATAGTCCTTGAACTTCGACTAAGTCTAGTGAACTCAGGATAGATTGGCTGCGATAAATTTCTTCAATAACCAGGTAGGACTCGTATAGGAGGTCATCAGCCATTTCCAGCAAGCGTTCCAAGAGTCCTTTAGGAAGCTGGGCCATCTTTTTTCGTAGAAATAAGAGTAATTCCGCAGTAGCTTGGGCATCTGAAAGGGCTGTGTGAGCGTGCTTAAGAGGAATTCCTAATTCTCGACACAATATCGGCAAGCTATATTTTTCCAGTTTAGGGAAAAAGACTTGAGCCAATTCGACCGTGTCAACACGAGGATTTTTTAGTTCATAGCCTTCAAAAAATAAATTTTCCGCCAAGAGATTGGCATCAAACTGAACATTATGAGCTACAAAAATCCCATCCTCCACCAAGTCAAAGATTTTTCTAGCAACTTGCGAAAAATCAGGTGCTTGCGCCAGACGTTTGTCAGTTAGCCCTGTCAGTTCTTTGATATGAGCATCCAAGGGTTCATGTGGATTGACATCCGTCGTATAGTGATCGACGATTTTTCCGTCCTCAATCACGACAATTCCCACTTGGATAATTTTAGCCTTACTACCTGTGCTAGTTGCCTCTAAATCAACCACAACATAGCGATTACCAATCGTTTTCATTATAAAAAATTATACCAAAAAAAGGGGCATTTGGCACCTGCAAACATGGGATAATTTCCAAACTCAAGAACACTACTTGTCTTAAAAATCTCAGCAAACAGAGCATCCTAGCCTACTGATTTTTTAAAAATGGTGAATAAATAAGAAAAATTGAGAGAAGAAATGTTTGCCTCTTCCCTCTCTCAACGAATCATTTACTTTATTTAACCATGTCAGGATCGTAGTCATAAAATCCTGTATCAAGGAAACGGTTTTTAGGGTGTAACTTGCGCACTTCTTCATCCAGCAAGAAGGCTTGGTCATGGCTAAAGTTACCCTCTTGAATCAAGCTACGTGCCTGGATAAAGAGTTTTGCAATCTCAACAAAGTTCTGACCAGGTGTGTATAGCCCTTCTAGTTTCCAGTGAGTGAAACCATGCTCTACCAATTCTGTCAATTTAGTCATCAAATCAAGGTCATTATTAGCAAAAATGTGGGTTCCATGATTGTCTTCAAAAATGGAATAATGGCTCTCAGGGTCACTTGGCTCTGCCAAGAAAAGGTCACGCTTGCGAGTTTTTTCATCATCGATATGCGTGAAGTTATAGTAGTTTTGCAAGAGCGGACGTTTAGAATGGTGAATAACACTAGCACCGTAAACCAACACTTCAGCAGGAATTTCCAAAATCTCTGGCATTTTAAAAAGTTCAGCTGATGGAATTTCACGCGCCAAAACAGCCTCAGATGCGCCAGCCTTTTGTCCCCAGAAGTTAATCTGACGACTGCTTGTTACCATGGTTGAAGCATCGTAGATGGTTTTAAAGGAATAACCATCGCGATTGACCACATAAAAGACACCTGCATCCCCAATTGTAATGTAGTCTGTCTTGATTTCTTCCAAAAAGTCTAAGAAAGGCTTGATACGGTCCATCATATCTTGGTGCATGAGGGCGTTAACCGCAACGATCAATTCCTTACCAGCATCATGAACCAGATTAGCGATTTCACGCAATTGGTCATAACTAAAGGTTGTTGGCAGACGAAGGCCAAAATCTTTCTCACCGACATAGATACGATCTACGCCAGCTTCGAGCAGTTGTTCAACTTGTTCAATACTTTCAGCAGTTGCTGTAATGATAATCTTTTCCATAAGAAAAATTATACCATATTTCTCCAAAATCAGCCAAGACTTATCAGAGTTTTACAAATAGGAATTATTTCAGGCTAATTTCTCAAAATGGGAATTAGTCTAATACTCTTCAAACCACTTCAGATTTATCTGCAACCTCAAAGCGGTGCTTTGAGCAACCTGAGGCTAGCTTCCTAGTTTGCTCTTTATTTTTCATTGAGTATAAAACGGATTTTTATAAGAATAACTAGATGAAATGCAAACCCAAAAGCATGAGAGAGCTTGCCAGTAACAATGATTTTGTATGCTATCCATAAATAGCAAACATCTCAAGCTCCATTAATCTTCAAAACACCATAGATAAAATCTAGTCCAAAATTTAAGCAATTGATGCTATAGAATTTATATATTGTTATAAATTTCTAGTCGTTTTGTTGTTATAGTAACAAAAACGAGTATCTCCATCTACGGAAATACTCGTTTTTTGATAGTTAGAAGTGGTTTTTTGCCCAGCTTCATTTCTTTTTATAAAATGTATCAAGCGAGAGACCAACTATCTCATCTTTTTTCTATTTCTGTCAATATGCGTGACAGGTAGTAATGATAGCCAAAAATAGCAAGAGCAAGCAAGAGGATAAGAACTCCTACTCCCAAGCTAATGGCAAGGACAGGGGCGAGAGACCGAACCAAGAACAAGCTCCCTATTACAAGGGCCATTAAGATTGCACTATAAACCAAAATCAAAACTATTGCTACTATACGATTTGAACGGTTCACCAAGTCCGTAATGCTACTCCAATTGGTTGACAGATTTTTAACGTCCTTAAAGTAATTGTGGCAAGAAAGGATGACACTGGAAAGGGTCCAGACTACAAGAAGGTAAATCATCGAAAGGATGGGCAAGCCTAGATATAGAGAAAGACCAAGTAAAGTCAGAATTGGTAAAAAGGACTGGACAGCAAATATAATCCAAAATTTCACTTTCACATAACGAGCAAAGTCAAAGGGTAAACTCTTCAGAAAATCAACATTTTCCCTCTCTAAGGACAAGGCAATTGAATGCAGGCTGGTGATATTGTTATTGACAACAGATATAAAAAGAGCTATAAAAAACAAGGGTAACCAGTATGGAGGATGAATGTCTGGAACTATCTGAGAATCTCGGATTTTGGAAATCAGACCGATCATCATGAGATAGGGAAGGAAAGCACTTGTAAAAAGCACTGTAATCACGCCAGTCCCCTGTCCCAAGAGGGTGAGGTGGTAGCGTAAAACCATGCGGAAAAATCCCTTTTTAGTCGTTGAAATCCCCTCTTTACTGCGTCGTTCTTTTTTGACCTTCTCCTCACTGTTAAGCAGGATAACGTCATAAAAACGAGGAAGAACCTTCTTTTTGGTCAGGTAAAGCAAGAAAACAGTTAGAGCTAGCCAAGCGAGCAGACCCAGTATGGCTTCTATCGAAAAAGGCTCCACTGCTATTTTGTAAAAGATATGAAGAGGATAAAGGAGAAATGGAATGTCTCTAACTTTGTCAACAATACTTCCAAAAGTCGACTGTAGAAAGAGGACAAATATTAAAGGTATGAGAACTCCTATCCCAATCATCACATTCGCAAAAATAGACTGATACTTTCTGAAGACCCTAGTCTGAGCCAAGAAATGTACTGCCACTACCATCACTAAAGTAACAGAGACAAATAATAGGGCCAAGGACAGCAGCATCAAAGGCAAGCCCAGCCACAGAGAAGGAGCTAGCCTAATGTAGAGGACTAGAAAATAAGCTAGGATTGGTACAATTCCAGGCAGAGCTGGCAAGAGGACAGACAGTCCTTTAGCGATTATAATCTCTGATTCTTTAAAGGCATAGGGTCTATACGATACCAAATCCTTACTCTCATAAAAGACATTGTAAAATGCAGTGAAAGAAGTTGAAAAAGCAAGCACCAGTAAAATAGCAACCATGCTACTAAAAAAACTTGGCATTTCCTCAAAAGGAAAACGAAAGGCTATATTTATAAACATGAAAAGCATCAAGAGACTGGAAAAAATGTAAGAACTTAGGACTCTAGCGGAAACATTTACTTTTTTTCCAGGATTTTTAGCTTGCTTCTTTCGTAGGTTAGCCAGATTAGCTTCTTGAGATGAATAGAGGATATTGATATCAACTAATTTTTTAATGACCTTGAGACGCATCTGAAACCTCCTCTTTTCTACCAGCAAGACTAAGGTAGATACTTTCCAAAGACTGGTCTGGGTAATCTTTTCTCAAGTCCTCTACACTACCACAATAAATCAAATGCCCCTTTTTCAAAATAGCAATCCGATCACAGACTTGCTCTGCCACCTCAAGGACATGAGTTGAAAACAAGACTGTCTTGCCTTTTTGTGCATGTTCCTTCATCATTTGCTTCAAATCAAAGGCAGCCTGGGGATCCAAACCAGTCAAGGGTTCGTCCAAGACCCAAATATCAGGATCAGACAAGAGTGCCCCAATGACAAAGACTTTCTGACGCATTCCGTGAGAAAGGGTTTCAATAACCTGATAGCGGTTTTCAGCAAAATCAAAAACGTTCAATAGCCTAGCTAGACTAGTCTCCAAGTCAGAGCTAGTCAGATCATAGGATGAAGCAATCAATTCCCAAAATTCATTGGCCGTTAAACGTAAAAATAAGTCAGGCGAGTCTGCTACGTAGCCAATCTTTCGTTTAATAGTCAAGCGATTTTCCGATAACTCCTGACCGTCTACCAAAATACGACCACTGCTGGGTGAAATGATACTGACTAGGGATTTTATAGTGGTCGATTTTCCAGCCCCATTATGGCCAATCAAGCCCATAATCTCCCCATTTTCAATCTGCAAATTGAGATTGCTCAAAGCCTCTTTATCACCATACAACTTACTAACATTTTGAAATTCAATCATGGGATGACTCCTATCTTTATCTATATTACATACTATTATACTAGCACTTTGATACAAAAAAATCAATACTTTATTTTAAGTAGTTAAAATAGTTTCCTTCTATTTTATGCAAACGTTGGCGCTAACCAATACTTTATGATAGAATAAAGAACAAGATTGACAAGTAAGAGGAAACATCATGCAAAATCAAACACTCATGCAATACTTTGAATGGTATCTGCCCCACGATGGTCAGCACTGGACGCGTCTGGCTGAAGATGCTCCACACCTAGCTCATCTGGGGATTAGCCACGTCTGGATGCCACCAGCTTTTAAGGCAACCAATGAAAAAGATGTCGGCTATGGGGTCTATGACTTATTCGACCTAGGAGAGTTTAACCAAAAAGGTACTATCCGCACCAAGTATGGTTTCAAAGAAGACTATCTTCAAGCCATTCAAACTCTAAAAGCACAGGGAATTCAACCTATGGCCGATGTGGTGCTCAATCACAAGGCTGCTGCTGATCACATGGAAGCCTTTCAGGTTATCGAAGTGGATCCTGTAGATCGTACAGTTGAACTTGGGGAACCTTTCACCATCAATGGCTGGACTAGCTTTACCTTCGATGGTCGCCAAGATACCTACAATGACTTCCACTGGCACTGGTACCACTTCACAGGTACAGACTACGATGCAAAACGCCGTAAGTCTGGGATTTATCTGATTCAAGGGGACAACAAGGGTTGGGCAAATGAGGAATTGGTCGATAATGAAAACGGTAACTATGACTACCTCATGTATGCCGACCTAGACTTTAAACATCCTGAAGTTATCAAAAATATCTATGACTGGGCTGACTGGTTCATGGAAACGACTGGTATTGCTGGTTTCCGTTTGGATGCCGTTAAGCACATTGACTCTTTCTTCATGCGCAATTTTATCCGCGATATGAAGGAAAAATACGGTGAGGATTTCTATGTTTTTGGTGAATTTTGGAATCCCGATAAGGAAGCCAATCTAGACTATCTTGAAAAAACGGAAGAACGCTTTGACCTTGTCGATGTTCGTCTCCACCAGAATCTCTTTGATGCTAGCCGAGCAGGTTCCAACTATGACCTTCGTGGCATTTTCACAGATAGCCTGGTTGAACTCAAGCCTGACAAGGCTGTGACTTTTGTCGACAACCACGATACCCAACGAGGTCAGGCTCTTGAGTCTACTGTTGAAGAATGGTTCAAACCAGCAGCCTATGCTCTCATTCTGTTACGCCAAAATGGCCTTCCATGTGTCTTTTACGGCGACTACTATGGGATTTCAGGGCAATATGCTCAAGAAGATTTTAAAGAAGTCCTTGACCGCCTCCTAACCATCCGAAAAGATTTGGCCTATGGAGAGCAAACAGACTGCTTTGATGATGCTAACTGTATCGGTTGGGTACGTTCAGGTGCTGAAAATCAATCCCCAATCGCAGTCCTTATCTCAAATGACCAAGAAAACAGCAAGTCAATGTTTGTCGGCCAAGAATGGACTAACCAAACTTTCATAGACTTACTTGGAAACCACCAAGATCAAGTTACAATCGATGAGGAAGGTTATGGACAATTCCCAGTCTCAGCTAGATCCGTAAGTGTCTGGGCAACCAATACAATCTAATAACTCATAATAATCCAGCCAGGTCCAATCGGATTTGGCTTTTTTGCATTCACAAAAAGACCTACCCAAATGGATAGATCTTTACTTGATTACAATTTACCTGCTACTGTATCCAACAATTCTTGGATCTTAGCTTGGTTGCTTCCTCCTGCCATGGCCATGTCTGGTTTACCACCACCACGTCCATCGACAATTGGTGCCAATTCTTTGACAAGGTTTCCTGCATGAAGGTCTTTTGTCTTGCTTGCTACAAGGACATTGACTTTGTCACCGATAGCGGCAACTAGGACAAGAAGATCAGAGTAGTCTTTTTGTTTCCAGTTATCTGCAAAAGTACGAAGGGCACCAGCGTCAGATACAGAAACTTGGCTAGCAATGTAACGGTGACCGTTGACTTCCTTAACATCCTTGAAGATGTCGCCTGCGGCTGCAGCTGCGGCTTTTTCTTTCAACTCAGCATTTTCTTTTTGCAATTGACGAAGTTGTTCTTGAAGTCCTTCTACCTTGTGAGGTACTTCCTTGACTTGTGGTGCTTTCAAGGTTGCTGCGACAGCTTTAAGAGCATCCTCTTGTTCACGGTAGGCTTCAAAGGCTTCCTTACCAGTCACTGCCAAGATACGGCGAGTTCCTGATCCGATACCTTCTTCTTTGACAATCTTGAAGAGTCCAATCTCAGAAGTGTTACCAACGTGGGTACCACCACAAAGCTCGATAGAGTAGTCACCGATAGTGACAACTCGGACTTCCTTGCCGTATTTCTCACCAAAGAGAGCCATAGCTCCCATTTCTTTAGCAGTGTCAATATCTGTTTCAACTGTCTTCACTTCAAGAGCTTCCCAGATTTTCTCGTTGACTTGCTGTTCAATGGCACGCAATTCTTCAGTAGTCACAGCTTGGAAATGGGTAAAGTCAAAGCGAAGGAATTCGACTTCGTTAAGAGATCCTGCTTGTGTTGCATGGTTTCCAAGGATATTGTGAAGAGCAGCGTGAAGCAAGTGAGTCGCAGTGTGGTTTTTCATAACACGGTGACGACGATTTGTATCAATTGCCAAGGTATATTCTTGGTTCAAGGCAAGCGGTGCAAGAACTTCAACTGTGTGAAGTGCTTGTCCGTTTGGCGCTTTTTGAACATTGGTCACAGTAGCCACAACCTTACCTGACTCATCCAAGATTTGTCCGTGGTCAGCGACCTGTCCACCCATTTCAGCATAGAATGGCGTTTCCGCAAAGATAAGTGAGGCAGTTCCTTCTGATACAGCTTCTACTTCTGCATTGTCAGCCACGATAGCCACCAATTTAGAAGACAATTGGCTAGCATTGTAGTTGAAGACACTTTCTACAGTGATGTTTTGAAGGGTTTCATTTTGCATACCCATTGAGCCACCCTTGACAGCTGAGGCACGCGCGCGTTCTTGCTGTTCTTTCATGGCTGCTTCAAATCCTTCACGGTCCACAGTCATGCCAGCTTCTTCAGCGATTTCTTCAGTCAGTTCAACTGGGAATCCATAAGTGTCGTAAAGTTTAAAGACATCTGAACCAGCGATGATAGTTTGACCTTTTTCTTTCAAGTCTGCTACGATACCTTGGGCAAAGTGTTGACCTGAGTGAAGGGTACGGGCAAATGACTCTTCCTCGCTCTTAACGATTTTTTCGATAAAGTCACGTTTTTCAAGCACTTCTGGGTAGTAGCTTTCCATGATTTTTCCAACAGTTGGAACGAGTTTGTAAAGGAAAGGCTCGTTGATACCCAATTTTTGACCATGCATAGACGCACGACGAAGGAGACGACGAAGGACATAACCACGACCTTCATTTCCTGGAAGGGCACCATCACCGATGGCAAATGAAAGTGAACGGATGTGGTCTGCGATGACCTTGAAGCTCATGTTGTCGCCATCTTGGTCATAGACCTTACCAGACAATTTCTCTACTTCACGAATAATTGGCATGAAGAGGTCTGTTTCAAAGTTGGTCTTAGCCCTTTGGATAACCGCCACCAAACGCTCCAAACCAGCGCCCGTATCAATGTTCTTGTGTGGCAATTCCTTGTATTCGCTACGAGGAACATCAGGGTCTGCGTTAAATTGTGACAAAACGATGTTCCAGATTTCGATGTAACGGTCGTTTTCAATATCTTCTGCAAGCAAACGAAGACCGATATTTTCTGGGTCAAATGCTTCTCCACGATCAAAGAAAATCTCTGTATCAGGTCCAGAAGGTCCAGCACCGATTTCCCAGAAGTTGTCCTCGATTGGAATCAAGTGACTTGGGTCCACTCCCACCTCAATCCAGCGGTTATAAGAATCTTTATCATCTGGATAGTAGGTCATGTAAAGTTTCTCAGCTGGGAAGTCAAACCATTCAGGGCTTGTCAAAAGCTCATAAGCCCAAGTGATGGCTTCGTCACGGAAGTAATCACCGATAGAGAAGTTCCCCAACATTTCAAACATGGTATGGTGACGTGCAGTCTTCCCTACGTTCTCAATATCGTTGGTACGGATAGCCTTTTGAGCATTGGTAATACGTGGATTTTCAGGGATAATAGTCCCGTCAAAGTATTTCTTAAGGGTTGCTACCCCAGAGTTGATCCACAAAAGAGTTGGGTCATTTACAGGAACCAAACTTACTGATGGTTCTACTGAGTGACCTTTGGTCGCCCAGAAATCAAGCCACATTTGGCGTACTTGTGCACTAGATAGTTGTTTCATATTGTCTCCTTATTTACTTGTTTAATGTGATTGGCTTTCCAGCATTTCCACATAGTCAATCGCGACACAGAGGGAAATGACTAGATCGGCATAAGCGTCCTCCAGAACCGTTACGGTATAGGTAGAGGTCAGATGGAAGAGTTCCTTCTTAATTTCCGCAATCATCTGATCGCGATCATCCAGCAATTTGAAATTCAAATCCCAGATATTGCCCTCGATACGAAGACCCAAATTATCAAACTCATACTTATCTCGCCAGAAGGTCAACTTCTTACGAATGACAAAACTCGAGCCATCCCGAAGCTGAATCTCAAAACGAGGAAGCAAGGTCAAGATTTCTTTACTGATTTGACTGACTTGTTCACCAGTCGCATCATAGATGGTAAAAGTTTTGGGAATCTTAAAAAATGATCCCTCTACCTGATAGGTGATTTCTCCCCTGTCATCCTTGATAGCGAAGCGTTCGCCTCCAAGACGAAACTTTTGTTTGACAAGAAATGTTTTCATCAACACCTCCAAAAAATCAAAAGACAAGCTCATATCACGAAGGGCGAAAAACCGCGGTACCACCTTCATTCAATGAACTTGTCATTCTCTTGTTCTTATGCAATTGTATGATTGAGTAGCATGACTTCCTAGCTTAGATGGCTCGCAGCACCGCCATTTCTCTGGACTAAGACAACTGAAAATCAATTCTCAACTTTCTTATTATAACGTTTTTTTAAGCTTGCGTCAACTGGAAATCATCTCCGTTGAATCAGAGCAATTTCCTGTATCTTTGATTGCTCTTTCAGGAGAACAAAATTAGCCAATATAATTGTTGATATTAAACAAATCCAAAATAACATATCACTCTCTCGCTTTAATATTATCTAGACTGTCAATTGCATATCTACATTCTTTAAGATAAAGCAAACTAATAACAAAATCTAAATGTAAAATCATTCATTAATCAATTCCTCAATTTCCTTTATCCCTTCAAATTCTCCAACACTTTCGAAAAGTTCTATAGCTCGTTTGAAATGTGTGTTGGATAATTCCGTATCTTCCAAGGCTAAATAGATTTCACCTAACCCTCTATAGCTACAAGCTTGAGAAATTACATCATCAGTCTCTAAAGATTGTTCCAATGACAGATTCATGAATGTAAGAGCCTCATCAAGATTGTTTAATTTAAATCTCACATAGCCCTGTTCATAATTATTCACAGCTTTCTTTAGATTATCATTTGGAAAATGCTCTTCAACTATCTTCTCTTCATCTTCAATAAGTTTTAAAGCCTTATGAAAATCCCCCTGATCTCTGTAGATCATAGCTAATTGATGTAAGCCAATGTGTTCATTTTCTTTATCTTCATTTTGTTGAGCCAATAAAATGTATTTCTCAAAGATATGGGTACATGAAGCATAGTCTTTTTCTGCCAATAATAAATACCCCATCAGATTTAATAGGCTAAAATCTGTACAGGTATCAATGGAAAAATCTTGTTCAACCAACTTTTTAGCTTCTGATGTTTTTCCCTCCAGAAACAAGTCCCAAGCTGTATCAATTTTAGAGTCCATCTATTTCCCCCTTCAACTACAAACAACCTTCATAAAATAGAATCACTCAACAAGAATATACTATTCTCTATCTATTGAGGCTTAATCTTATAAACCATTAATCTGCATTAAAATAATCATAAACCTCTTTAAAGAGTGTCGGCAATATTCCTTGCTCTTCTTTGTCTAAATTATATTCAGAAACTAGCTCATCCATATAGTTAAATACAGTGAAATGTTTTTTATCCCATTCATAACAAGCACAAATTTCAAATCATTAAGTTCAGTTTTATTAAACTCTTTTAACTTCTTCATATCAATTCTAGTGATTGGATGAGAAATACCATCTAGAGTACTATAAATCGTTTTTCCTAGTAAATAATCTGTCGTGGTATCAAATAATTTTGCTAATTTGACAACGGCATCTAAATTAGGCTCTAAAGTTCCATTCTCCCAACGAAAATAAGTACCTTGTTATACACCAATCATCTCAGAAATTTGTATCTGAGTCAACTTCTTGACTTTTCTCAGTTCCTTAAGACGATCTTCAAAAGAATCATTATTAAACATTGTATCCTCTAAAATATTCTAAACGGTATAAAACGGAATTATTCCATAAGGAATATTTATTTGAAGATTAAAGATTCTATTGAGAATATTATAGCATAAAAGGAGGTAAAAGCGTATGTAGCTAGTAGTCAATTTAAAAAATTTTAATGAAGGAGATAGAATTCAACAAATAAAAAAAATCTTGAAACAAATGCGCCGTTATTTCACTTATCACTATTTTTATCCTCAATTTTCATATTACTAAACACAGCAACTAAAATAGAAAAAGATATGGCTGTAAAAACTGACTTCTATTAAAAAACGAACCAGCTTAACTGATTCGTTTCGTAACTGCTAACTTCTACTTCCGATACATTTTAAACTGTAGGAAGAGGTCGCTATATTTTCCTGTCCATTTATGGTCAAATTTCTCATAAACTTCTAGGTGTTTCATGGTTTCAGCATCTGGATAGAAGGCCTTATCTTCTTTTTTCTCCTCTGGGAGCAATTCCTTAGCTGGTAGGTTTGGTGTTGAATAGCCAACATACTCCGCATTTTTGAGAGCATTTTCAGGTTTCAACATAAAGTTGATAAAGGCATAGGCTGCATCTTGGTTTTTGACTGTTTTTGGAATGACCATATTGTCAAACCAAAGGTTGCTGGCCTCAGTTGGTACCACATAGCGTAGATTTTCGTTTTTTTCTAACATTTGGCTGGCTTCACCAGAGAAGGTCACACCGATAGCAGCGTTGTTCTGAATCATATAGCCCTTCATCTCATCCGCCACAATAGCCTTGATATTTGGAGTCAATTTGTAGAGCTTATCAACTGTCTCTTCCAACTGCTGGGTATCCTTGGAGTTGAGGCTGTAGCCAAGGGAATTGAGTCCGAGTCCCAGTACCTCACGCGCCCCATCAAAGAGCATGATAGAGTTCTTATACTCTGGTTTCCAGAGGTCATCCCAATGCTCAGGCGCCTCATCTACCATGGTTTCATTATAGACAATTCCCAAGGTTCCCCAGAAGTAAGGAATAGAGTATTTATTGCCTGGGTCAAAGGACTGGTTGAGGAACTCTGGTCCGATATTTTCAAGACCTTCAAGTTTTGAATAGTCAAGCGGTACCAAGAGGTCTTCGTCCTTCATCTTGTTGATCATGTATTCACTTGGGATAGCAATATCGTAGGTCGTTCCACCCTGCTTAATCTTTGTATACATGGCTTCGTTGGAGTCAAAGGTCTCGTACTGGACTTGGATTCCTGTTTCTTCTGTGAATTGCTCCAAGAGTTCTGGATCGATATAGTCCCCCCAGTTGTAGATAACCAGTTTTTGACTATCTCGGCTATTGATTTTACTGTCTAGATGAGTCGCAATTCCCCACAAGACGAGGATAATGGCTACAATTCCTGCTAAAAATGAATAGAGTTTTTTCATGCTTGCTCCTCCTTCTCACGTGAGATAAAGTAATATCCAACAACTAGGATAATACTAAAGAGAAAGACAAGGGCAGACAGGGCATTGATTTCTAGTGAAATTCCCTTCCGAGCACGAGAGTAAATCTCGACTGACAGGGTTGAAAAGCCATTTCCCGTTACGAAGAAGGTTACGGCAAAGTCATCTAGCGAATAGGTGAAGGCCATGAAATAACCTGCAATGATAGACGGTGTCAGGTAAGGAAGCATGATTTCCTTGAACATCTGAAATTGACTGGCTCCCAAGTCATAGGCCGCATGAATCATGTCAGCGTTCATTTCCTTAAGTCGAGGCAAGACCATCAAGACTACGATAGGAATGGAGAAGGCCACGTGACTAGATAGAACGGTCAAAAAGCCAAGTGAAAACTTGAGTTGAGTAAAGAGAATCAAGAAACTGGCACCAATCATAACGTCGGGCGCAACCATGAGGATATTATTGAGTGATAGAAAGGCTTCTTGGTATTTCTTACGAGACTGGTAGATGTAAATAGCACCGAAAGTCCCGATAACAGTCGCAATCAAAGCTGATAGAAAGGCCAAGAAAAAGGTTTGGGTGAGGATCAACATGAGACGACTGTCGCCAAACATGGTTTTAAAATGGCTCAAGCTAAAGCCTGTAAAGCTATTCATGTCGTTGCCTGCATTAAAGGCATAGCCAATCAAGTAAAAGATTGGCAAGTAGAGGACAAGAAAGACCAGTCCCAGATAAAGGTTGGCAAATTTTTTCATCGTTCTCTCCTTTCCTTAGTCACCCACATGGTGATGAACATGGTCAGGATGAGAATCACACCGATGGTTGAACCCATACCGTAGTTGTCATTGGTCAGGAAGTTCTGCTCAATGGCTGTCCCCAAGGTGATAACGCGGTTCCCACCAATCAAACGGGTCAGCATGAAGAGACTCAAGCTTGGAATAAAGACCGACTGAACTCCACTTCTCACACCGTTCATCGATAGAGGAAAGATGACATGACGGAAAGTCTCCCACTTGGTAGCACCGAGGTCATAACTTGCATTGATAAGATTGTTATCCATATCGTCCAATACATTGAAAATCGGCAAAATCATAAAGGGAAGCTCGATATAGCTTGCGACAAAAATAAAGGAGAAATCGGTAAATAGCAACTGTTGTGAACCAATTCCGATAAATTCCAAGAATTGGTTAATAGAGCCATTTTGACCAAAAATTCCGATAAAGGCATAGGCTTTAAGGAGCAAATTGATCCAAGTTGGCAGGATAATCAGCATGAGCCAGAGTTGACGGTGTTTGAGACGAGTCAAAAAGAGGGCTGTTGGATAGCTGATAAGCAAGGTCACAAAGGTCACAATTCCTGCATAGAGTACAGAGTTGAAGCTCATTTTAAGGTAGGTCAAGTTTTGTGACGCAAAGTAAGATTTATAGTTTTCTAAGCTAAACTGGCCTTCAATGTTGAAAAAGGATTGACCGAAAATCAGGACCAAGGGTGCCAGCACAAAGAGGGCAATCCAGAGCATGTAGGGCACTACAAAGAGTTTAGAGCTTGTTTTCTTCATCTCTTTCCTCCTCGATTGCATTGATCAGACCTGCTTCTTGCTCTTCAATTTCCACGTATTCTTCGATACGAGCATCGAACTCTTCTTCAGTTTCGTTAAGGCGCATGATGTGGATGTCTTCTGGTTCAAAGTCCAGACCAATTTCCTCACCCACGATGGCCTTACGAGTCGAGTGGATCATCCATTCATTTCCAAGTTCGTCATAGGCGATAATCTCATAGTGAACTCCACGGAAGAGCTGGGTATCCACCTTGACTTGGAGCTTGCCTTCTTCAGGAAGGGTAATACGCAAGTCCTCTGGACGAATGACGACTTCGACAGGTTCATTTGGCTTCATCCCCCCATCGACCGCTTCGAAGCGTTTGCCGTTAAATTCAACCAAGTAGTCCTCAATCATAGTTCCTGGCAAGATATTTGACTCACCGATAAAGGTGGCAACAAAGTGGTTGATCGGCTCATCGTAGATGTCCACAGGTGTTCCTGATTGGACAATCTCGCCATCATTCATAACGAAAATCCAGTCACTCATGGCAAGGGCTTCTTCCTGATCGTGAGTGACAAAGACAAAGGTAATGCCCAATCGTTGTTGCAGTTCACGCAGTTCGTACTGCATGTCTGTTCTTAATTTCAAGTCCAACGCTGACAAGGGCTCATCCAACAAAACCACACGAGGTTGGTTGATGATGGCACGGGCGATAGCAACACGCTGACGTTGTCCTCCAGAAAGTTTGCGGATGGAACGTTTTTCATAACCTTCCAACTGAACCATCTTGAGAACTTCCGCTACACGCTGCTCGATTTCTTTCTTGTCGATCTTACGCAAGCGAAGTGGAAAGGCAACATTTTCAAACACATTCATATGTGGAAACAAGGCATAGGATTGGAAGACCGTATGCACATCTCGCTTGTTGGTTGGGATATCATTGATGCGGACACCGTCTAGCATGATATCTCCTGTCGTCGCATCCAGTAAACCTGCAATGATGTTTAGGATGGTTGATTTCCCTGAACCAGATGCGCCTAAAAGGGTATAAAATTTCCCTTCTTCCAACTCAAAATTGATATCTTTGAGAACCTTGGTGTTGCTGTCTTCAAAAACTTTAGAGACGTTTTTGAATTCAATAATTGGTTTTTTCAATTGTCATTTATTCCTTCTTTTTCATAGATTAACAGATCAGGGCTCTGTCAGGCCGCCACTACCTCGTGTAGGAGATTAAACTGCCTACATTCTTCTGCACTAACGATAGGCTTTCACCCCCTTTCCATGACATAGCAGCAGCTTTTCAACTACAGCTTCCTACTTGCTTTCACCTAAAATACGGACTTCTCTCTCAAGTGTGATACCTGAGTGTTCCTTGACTTTTTCAATCACAGACTCAATCAAGTCCTCGTAGTCTTTGGCCGTTCCATCTGCGACATTGATCATAAATCCTGCGTGCTTTTCAGACACTTCTACGCCACCGATACGATAGCCTTTCAAGCCAGCTTCTGAAATTAATTGACCTGCAAAATGCCCTACTGGACGTTTAAAGACCGAACCACAAGATGGGTATTCCAAAGGTTGCTTGAGTTCACGTAGGTGCGTCAAGCGGTCCATTTCCTGCTTGATAACCTGATGGGTTCCTGGGGCTAGGGCAAATTTAGCTGACAAGACAACTGCACCAGACTCTTGAATGGCTGAGTGGCGGTAACCAAAAGCCAAATCTTTGGCAGACAGGGTCTCGATTTCTCCATCCTTGGTCAAGACCTTACAAGACTGCAAGATGTGGGCGATCTCACCACCATAGGCACCTGCATTCATGAAAACTGCTCCACCGACGCTCCCTGGAATGCCACAAGCAAACTCAAAGCCAGTCAAACTATGACGAAGGGCAATGCGAGTTGTTTCAATCAAGTTAGCCCCTGCTTCAGCTTCGATGGTATAGCCATCAACGGAAACATTATTGAGCTTGTCACACAAGATGACAAATCCACGAATCCCACCATCACGAACAATGATGTTACTAGCATTTCCAAGAACCATCCAAGGAATATTTTCTTGGTTGGCAAATTTAACAACGCGCGCCAACTCAAAACGATTTCGTGGAAAGACCAAATAATCGGCCTCTCCACCTACTTTTGTATAACTATAGCTATGCAAGGGTTCTTTAAAACGGATATCAATTCCTTCTAAGATTTCAAGCATTTTTTCTCTTACAGACATGTCACTCTTCCTTTTACAAAATTCATTCCATTATACCATTTTTAAGACCATTTGACGACCATAAAAAGACCTTGTTTGGATTTTGCATAAGAAAAAGAGGTTTCCCCCTTTTATTATGATTTTTTACAAAAGATATCCTTTGTTCCATAGGCAACCAGAACAAGTTCAAGTGCTAGGACAACTTCAACCAAGACTGGATTGGTCAACCAGCCAACTTGGACAAGAGATGGTGCCAGGTCAAAGAAGGCATGTAGTCCATAGGCCGCTAGGAGATAAATCCATTTCTTCTGACGAACAGCTTGGTAAACCCAAACAGTCAAGAGTAATTGGAAACCTAGGGCCAAGATTCGCTCAAAACCAAGCAAATAAATCTGCCAGACTGATAGCGACTGGATAGTCTTCAACATATTTTCAGACAGTAATTTCATGACCTGTGGATCCTGCGTTTGAACTGCTGAGAGAACGAAGTAGAGATTAAGCAAACTAGTAAGACCTAGGAAAATCAACTCCAAGCCACCATGACCTAACCCATAAGCCAAGGCATCTGTCTTTTCCAAACTTCTCTTTTTCTCCAACCATTTGAAGAAAACAAGACGAGCTGTTTCCTCAAAAAATGCTGCCATGGCTAGGCCATAGATGATATAGACAAGCGGATGATCTTGCAAGAGGGCAATACTACCGTCTTTTTGAGGATGCAAAACCAAGATATGCACCAATTTTTCCAAAATCTGTGAAGAGACAAAGAAGGCGACAGCCCCCAAGCCCAAGACAGCTAGATTAATCTGGTATTTCTTTTTGGCATACCAAATGCTCCCTATCAAGAAAGCTAGCAAAAGCACCATGGTAATGATAATATGAATGGTCATTTTCTTCTCCTATTCTGCCTTTTCAATATCTTTTTTCATCTCGTCAACATTGAACTTAGCAAACAAGTATTGACGGTCTTGGACTGGGAAACGTTGGTCCAACTGGTCAACTGCTCCCACCTCGATAATGCCTTCCTTGATGACAAAGTCCATAACATGCCCACCGAAGGTCAAGTCATCTGAGATGAAGTGGAGATGATAGCCTGCCACACTAACCCCATGGAAAATTTCTGGGGTCCAGAAACCAACGATGGTCCCTGCCACATTGTCGCGACTATATTCAGGCTGATGCGTTGCGACCTCGGCAAACTTGGTATCGGGTGTCGACTTGGGAATCATGCGCACATGCATATGCGAAAATTCCCCGCGAATCTTAATCGAACGAAAAAGATTTTCCCCGTCATAATATGACTCGATTCGTTCTTCCAATTCCTTGTCTGTCATCTCAAAGCGCTGGCGGAAAATGACCTCTGCCTGATGCGGTACTACTGCAGCGTAAGGAATAAGGGCATCTGGCGACACTTCAACAATTTCTGGTTGCTCTCCTGAGCCTTTGGCCTGATAAGCCTTGCCATCTAAGACAATCAATTCCCCATCAATAGAATCCAAGGTTCCCAAACCAAGGTCACCATGCTCTAGCAATTCTCCCACTGTCATGGTACCACCATAAAGGCCAGCCATCAAGGCTCCAAGGGTATTGTATTGAAATAATTTCACTGGTTCCTGCACGTTCTTATCCATTCACTTTCTTGTCTGTTATTCTATAAATGTTACTCCTAAGTATACCACATTTAGCTTTATATGTGAACGAGAGAAACACCCTAGACATTGCCAAGAAGGAAAAAAAAAGGTACAATGTAACAAAATCAAGGGAGGTCTGGAATGAAGAACCAAAGCAAGTACCAAGAGGTCGTTTCCTATCTAAAAAACGGTATCGAGTCTGGACGATTTCCGACGGGAAGTCGCCTGCCTTCTATTCGTCAACTGAGCCTTGACTTTCACTGTAGCAAGGATACTGTCCAACGAGCCCTGTTGGAATTACGGCACGAACAATACCTCTATGCCAAGCCCCAGAGTGGTTACTATGTCCTAGAACAAGGGCAACACCAGGACCTTGAAATCGAGGTTACCGATGAACACGCCAGCGCCTATGACGATTTCCGACTCTGTATCAATGAAACCTTGATTGGCCGGGAAAACTACCTCTTCAACTACTATGAAAACCAAGAAGGTTTAGAAGATCTAAGACAGTCTATTCACAAACTCCTCTTTGACCAAGCTCTCTACTGCAAGGCTGATCAACTGGTACTGACTTCTGGAACCCAGCAAGCCTTATTTATTCTCTCTCAAATATTCTTTCCTAGCCAAGCTAAGGAGATCTTGGTGGAACAGCCGACCTATCATCGAATGAATCGCCTCTTGATTGCTCAGGGATTAGACTATCAAACGATAGAACGAGGCATTGATGGGATTGACTTGGAGGAGCTGGAAGGCCACTTCAAAACAGGAAAAATTAAGTTTTTCTACACCATTCCTCGTTTTCACTATCCTCTGGGGCATTCCTATTCTGAGCAGGACAAACGGGCTATTCTTGACTTAGCTGCCAAGTATGGGGTCTATATCGTAGAGGACGACTATCTGGGGGATTTGGACTCTAAAAAGGGCCAGACCTTCCACTATCTGGATACAGAGGAGCGCGTCATTTATATCAAGTCCTTCTCAACCAGCCTCTTTCCAGCCCTGCGGATTACGGCACTCATTCTGCCAAATGCTATCAAAGAAGCATTTGTGGCCTACAAAAATATCCTAGACTACGACAGCAACCTCATCATGCAAAAGGCCCTGTCACTCTATATTGACAGTCAATTATTTGAGAAAAATCGGCTAGCTCGCTTATCCAATCAGGAAGCTTACCAAAAACAAATCGAGGAAAGACTAGCTAAAACACCTTGTCCCCTTCCTCACTTTCTGCTTCATGATGGTTTATTACTAGACCTGAGACAGTATCCTAAAATCGCCAGCCTCAAACACAGTCAACTGAAATTAGACTTCTTTGAAGATGCTTACTTGGATGCCTGTCCTTATCAATTTGCCAAGGTGTCCTTAGACAATCTGGAAAAGGTTTTAAACTATTTAAAAGCAGAATTGGACTGACTTCCAACTCTGCTTTTTTCTTATACTCTTCGAAAATCAAATTCAAACCACGTCAGCGTCGCCTTACCGTACTCAAGTACAGCTTGCGGCTAGCTTCCTAGTTTGCTCTTTGATTTTCATTGAGTATTATTCTTCAACTTCTGTTAGACTTGCTGCTTTTTCAAGATAGCTTTGATAAGTTCCTTCATCCTTGAGTTTTTGGATGACCTTGTCCACCACTTCTTTCAAATCAGCACTATTTTTTCTAAGGGCAACTGCATTGGCTTCGCCGTCCTTCATCTTCAAGCTGACAGTTGCGACAGCTAGATCCGCATTTTTAGCAGCGTAGCTAAGGGCAACTGGCTCATCCATGTGAACAGCATCTACTTTTCCAGCCTGCAATTCATTGACAGCTTCACCCATATTGGTTAGGGAAGTCAACTGTGCTTTTGGCAATTGTTCCTTGACCATTGATTCTGGAACAGTCCCTTTTTGAGCCGCAATATTAGCACTTTCAAGGCTAGTTAAATCCTTGTATTTTTCTACATCAGCTTTACGAACCAAGAAACTAATCTTGTTTTCATAGTAAGGGATTGAAAAATCAAAGACTTCTTTTCTCTCGTCAGTAGCGCTAATTCCCGCAACTGCTAGGTCAGCCTTCCCAGTTTGAAGACTGGTCAAGACATTGTCAAAACTCATGCTTGAAATTTCCAACTTCACCCCAAGTTCATCAGCAATAGCCTGGGCCATATCAATATCCGCACCGACTACCTGGTTTTTTCCGTCAACTAAGGATTGGAATTCAAAAGGTGCATAGTCAGGACTAGTCGCCACAACTAATTTCCCCTTTTGCTTAATGGCCTCAACAGCTGACTGAGAACCATTAGAACCCGACTGGCAAGCTACTAAGAAGAAACTTGCAAGAAAACTACATAAAACAAATATCCATTTTTTTGATTTCATAAATAAACAACCTCTCTGTTAATTTTGTATAATTATAACGCTATTCAAGATGCTTGTCAAGTATTTTTTGAATTTTTATCTTAAAAATATTTTTTTCATTCAAGAAAAGGAGCTTCCAGTTGATTACAAGCTCCTTTTTATACAGAATGAACCTATTTTATAGTTCGACAATCTTACCTGTTTCAAAGTAAACAACCCATTCACAGATATTTTTTGCATAGTCTCCAATACGTTCCAAAAAGGCAATCACTTGGAAGTAATCACGGCCTGTAACGATGGCATCTGGATTTTTCTTGATTTCTTCTGTAGCCAAATCACGAATGCTATCAAAGTAATGGTTGATTTTTTCATCCATGGCTGCTACTTCATAGGCCTGGTCTACTGAACCATTGAGATAGAGTTCAAGGGCTGCTTCAACGAAGTTCTTGACATCGCGGCCCATTCTCTTGATTTCTTCTTCAACAGCTGGGATGCGTTGCTCCCCTTTCATACGAATTGCCGCTTTGGCAATGGAAACGGCATGGTCACCCATACGTTCCAAGTCAGATACAGCCTTCAATACTGTCAAAACAGTACGCAAGTCCTGAGAAACCGGTTGTTGGAGGGCAATCATTTCAAATGATTTCTTCTCCAATTTCACTTCGTATTCGTTTACTTCTGCATCGTCTTCGATGACTTCCTTGGCCAAATCACGGTCATGCGTAACAAAGGCACGCACCGTACGATTGATTTGGGATAGCACTTCTTGTCCCATAGCGTAGAACTGGTTGTGCAATTTCTCTAAATCTTCTTCAAATTGAGAACGTAACATCATTTATCTCCTTATCCAAATTTTCCTGAAATATAATCTTCTGTTTCCTTGTGTTGTGGGTTGAGGAACATCTTCTTAGTATCGTTAAACTCAATCAAATCTCCATCTAGGAAAAATCCTGTCTTATCAGAGATACGAGAGGCTTGTTGCATAGAACGCGTAACCAAGAGCATGGTGTATTTATCTTTTAGACCATACAAGGTTTCCTCAATCTTACCAGCAGAGATAGGGTCCAAGGCTGAAGTCGGTTCATCCAAGAGAATGATTTTAGGACTGGTTGCCAAGACACGGGCAACACAAACACGTTGTTGTTGTCCACCTGAAAGCCCGATAGCTGAATCATGCAGGCGATCCTTAACCTCATCCCAGATAGAAGCTCGTTGTAGGGCTTTTTCTACCGCTTCATCCAGAACTTGCTTGTCCTTCACTCCATTGATACGAAGCCCGTAAACAACATTTTCATAGATAGACATAGGGAAAGGGTTTGGTTGTTGGAAAACCATACCGATTTCCTTCCGCAATTCAACTGTATCTGTACGTGGGCTGTAGATGTTGTGGCCGTTGTAAACCACCGAACCAGTTGTGGTCACTTCTGGATTGAGATCCCCCATGCGGTTGATAGCCTTGAGAAGGGTTGATTTCCCTGATCCAGATGGACCAATCAAGGCTGTAATTTCCTTAGGTTGGAAAGATAGGGAAACACTATTCAAGGCCTTTTTTTGATTGTAGTAAACGGACAGGTCTGATACCTGTAAAATCGCTTCTGTCATACTGTTTCCTTTCTATCCAAAGTGTCCTGTTACGTAGTCATT
The DNA here is from genome assembly GCF_047464945.1 of Streptococcus mitis. Taxonomy (GTDB): domain Bacteria; phylum Bacillota; class Bacilli; order Lactobacillales; family Streptococcaceae; genus Streptococcus; species Streptococcus mitis_EA. The sequence goes on from NZ_JASHAX010000010.1 coordinate 47,397, forward strand.
GGTTGACTGTAGTTTGGCATTTTGGAAAATATTAGAGGTCTTATCGTACTCGATCAAGTCACCCAAGTAGAAAAATCCTGTGTAATCACTAGCACGCGCAGCCTGCTGCATACTGTGGGTCACGATGATGATAGTAAAGTCCTTCTTCAATTCCAACATGGTTTCTTCCAGCTGGGCTGTCGCAATCGGATCCAAAGCTGACGCCGGCTCATCCATCAAGAGAATATCTGGTTTAACAGAGATAGCACGCGCGATACAAAGACGTTGCTGCTGACCACCAGATAGAGTCAAGGCTGACTTGTGCAAATCGTCTTTGACCTGGTCCCAAAGAGCAGCCTGACGAAGAGAGGTTTCCACAATTTCATCCAAGACTTGCTTGTCCTTAACCCCTGCACGTTCATGGGCAAAAGTGATGTTGCGGTAGATAGACTTGGCAAAGGGATTTGGGCGTTGGAAGACCATTCCAATGTGCTTACGCATCTCATAGACGTTGATTTCTGGGCGGTTGACATCAATCCCTTGATAGAGAATTTGACCTGTTACCTTGGCAATATCAATGGTATCATTCATACGGTTGAGACTGCGGAGGTAGGTTGATTTCCCTGAACCAGAAGGGCCAATTAAGGCTGTAATTTTATTTTTTTCAAATTGCATATCGATGCCCTTGATAGATTCATTTTTACCGTAGTAAACATGTAAATCCTTAGTAGAGAGGGCCACTTTCTCTTCAGGAAAGGTGATGATATGCTTTTCATCCCAATTATATTTTGACATGGCTTCTCCTTTAGGCAGCGGTTAATTTCTTATGTAGGTAGCTTCCGAGTTTGCGAGCTCCAAAGTTAAAGATGAGGATAAAGATGAGGAGGACGGCCGCAGAACCTGCTGATACGATAGTTCCATCTGGAATGGTTCCTTCACTATTGACTTTCCAGATATGGACAGCCAAGGTTTCTGCTTGACGGAAGATAGAGATTGGGCTAGTAACACTGAAAATATTCCAGTTAGACCAGTCAAGGGCTGGAGCGGATTGTCCTGCTGTATAGATAAGAGCAGCCGCCTCACCAAAGATACGACCAGAGGCCAAAACAACCCCAGTGACAATACCTGGAAGAGCTTCTGGAATGACGACATGGACCACTGTCTCCCAACGCGAAATCCCAAGTGCCAGACCAGCTTCACGCTGCGTATGGTGAACGTGTTTCAAGCTATCCTCAACATTACGTGTCATCTGAGGCAAGTTAAAGACTGTCAAGGCCAAGGCACCTGAAATGATTGAAAATCCATACTCAAACTGGACTACAAAGATCAAATAACCAAAGAGACCTACAACCACTGATGGCAGTGAAGATAAGATTTCAATACAGGTTCTGACAAAATTGGTCACAGGACCTTTTTTAGCGTATTCAGCTAGGAAAATCCCAGCCCCCATAGATAAGGGAACAGAAATAATCAAGGTAATAACCAAAAGGAAGAAGGAATTATAGAGCTGAATTCCTATCCCTCCACCTGCTTGGTAAGAAGATGATTTGCCAGTCAAGAAAGACCAAGAGATGTGGGGCAAACCACGAACCAAGATGTAGAGAATCAAGGATGCCAAGATGGCAACGATAATCCCTGCAATCGAGTAGAGGACAGCTGTTGCAATTTTATCTAATTTCTTAGCGTGCATAGTTTTTCTTTCCTCTTTCTTTCGTAATCAATTTAATCACACTGTTGAAGGCCAAACTCATCAAGAGCAAGACTAGGGCCAGTGACCAGAGAACGTTATTGTCAACAGTTCCCATAACGGTATTTCCGATACCCATGGTCAACACAGAAGTCAAGGTCGCAGCAGGTGTTGTCAATGAAGTTGGGACAACTGCTGAGTTTCCGACTACCATCTGAATGGCTAAGGCCTCACCAAAGGCACGCGCCATCCCAAAGACCACTGCGGTGAAAATCCCTGAACGCGCTGCCTTCAAAGTCACGCGCCAGATAGTTTGCCAACGAGTTGCCCCCATAGCCAAACTAGCTTCGCGGTAGTGACGAGGCACCGCACGCAAACTATCGGTTGTCATAAAGGTTACCGTCGGTAAAATCATGACAAAGAGAACGAAAATCCCTGACAAAATCCCAAAACCAGTTCCACCAAAGACACTGCGGACAAAGGGAACTACGACCTGCAAACCGATAAATCCATAGACGACTGAAGGAATCCCGACTAGCAATTCAATGGCTGGTTGCAAGATTCTAGCACCTTTTGGTGATACTTCGGTCATAAAGACTGCTGCACCGATGGCAAAAGGAGTTGCGATAAGGGCTGACAGGATTGTCACAATAAAGGAACCCAAAATCATAGGAAGGGCACCAAATTGTTTACCTGAAGGATTCCAAGTTTGGCCAAAGAGAAAATCAAAGAGATTAACCCCATTGACAAAGAAAGTAGACAAACCTTTTTGGGCTACGAAGATTAAAATCATGGCCACAATGATAACTATAAAAGACAGGCAGGCAAAGGTCAAGCCTTTTCCTAATTTCTCTAGACGAGAGTTCTTTGAGGGAGAAAGTAATTTTTTAGCTAATTCTTCTTGATTCATTAGTGACTCCCTTCTAGTGCTGTCACCGTTCCTACAGCATCTTTTTCAACCTTCATTTCCTTGACAGAAATATAGCCCATCCCCTTAACGATTCCACTTTGCGCTTCATCTGAGAGAACAAAGTTAAGAAATTCTGCCACCAATTCATTGGGCTGACCTAGGGTGTACATGTGTTCATAAGACCATAAAGGCCAGTTATTGCTTGTAACATTTTCTGCAATCGGCTCATAGCCATTCAACTTCATGCGTTTCACCGAGTCATCCACATAGGCAAAGGCTAGGTAAGAAATGGCTCCTGGTGTCTGGGAAACAATATTTTTAACCATCCCATTTGAATCCTGTTCTTGACTCTGCACGGCAGATTGACCATCCATGATAACACTATCAAAGGTTGCACGCGAACCAGAACTTGCCGCGCGGTTGATAATGGAAATGGCTAGGTCTTTCCCACCAACTTCTTTCCAGTTGGTCACTTGACCTGTGAAGATGCTACGGAGTTGTTCAGTTGTCAGATTTTCAACGTCAACTTCCTTATTTACAATCACTGCCAAGCCCGCTACAGCAACCTTATGGTCCACTAGAGCAGATGCGTTGATACCGTCTTTTTCCTCGGCAAATACGTCTGAATTTCCTACATCAACGGCTCCAGACTGAACCTGAGACAGACCTGTACCAGATCCTCCACCTTGGACGTTGACTGTTTTTCCAACGTGCAGAGAGCCAAATTCATCTGCTGCTGCTTCGACCAAGGGCTGAAGAGCCGTTGAGCCAACAGCTGTCATGGATTCTCCACGATCAATCCAGCTAGCACATCCCGCCAAAGAACCTGCCAGCAAAAGAGCTGCAAGGGATAGAGCGAGTTTTTTCCTTTTTTTCACTGTTTTTCTCCTTGAAAATAATGGTGAATGCTGTGAATTTTTTCAACTATTTATTTATGTTTTTCTTTTGAAAATTAGGAGGCGACTGAAGTTGCTAGCTTGGTTTTACTAGAAATTTGCTCAGTTACCTTTCCCACCAATTTTGACTTAAAATGAAAGACAATTTGAAAAAAATCCATACTTCCACTATAACATAGACAAGCTACTTTGACTAGCATTTTCACTTGAATCTGAGGCCTTTTGGAAAATAATTTTTCAAAACATTTCCAGTCACCTTAGCAAAGCCCAACCCATTGCCTTGAACCAAAACTTGGTACCAACCATTTGGCAGACTTTCCGCCAGCTGAACGGTTTCTCCAGCGACATACTTTACAAACGCTTCTTGGTCAATTTCAACCGACTGCTTGACCTGACTCGGTTTCAAGGCTAGACCAAGAGCAAAACTAGGCTCAAAGCGTTTTTTCTTAAAAGTGCCCAGATGCAGGCCATTCCGAGCAATCTTGAGTTTCCCTAAATCTGGCAAAAGTTCTGGCAGAAGATAGAGTTGGTCACCAAAAGTCTGCAAGATACCCGGTAGATTGACCTTCAAATGTTTTTGGGCAAATTCCTGCCACAAGGCAACTTGTTCTCGGCTGAGATTGCTCTTACTTGCCTTACATTTTGGTGCTAGATTGTCACCCTTAAATTGCAAATGGGCTACAAATTGCCCCTCTCCCTTAAAATGATGAGGATACATCCGAGCCGTTTCTGGCAGGTCAATTCCATCTACCATTCCATTGATATGCTCTACTGGCAACAAATCAAAATCATACTCTTCCAGCAACCACTTGACAATCTCTTCGTTTTCCTCAGGTGCCCAGGTACAGGTTGAATAAACCAAGCGACCACCTTCAGCTAGCATGGTTACTGCATCTTCCAGAATTTCTCTTTGCAAGCTAGCACATTGACTCGGATAATCAAGGTTCCAATAGTCCATAGCATCTGGTTGCTTACGGAACATCCCTTCACCAGAGCAAGGGGCATCAAGAACGATTAGGTCAAAATAGCCTTTAAAAACCTTGGCCAAGCGGTCAGCAGATTCATTGGTCACCACAACATTTGTCGCTCCAAAGCGCTCCATGTTTTCTACTAAAATCTTAGCCCGTTTGCTTGAAATTTCATTAGAAACAAGAAGGCCCTCCCCTGCTAGATAGGCTGCTAGCTGAGTTGATTTTCCACCCGGTGCAGCAGCCAAATCCAAGACTTTCATACCAGGAATGGGCTGGGCTACCTGAGCAACCATCTGAGCAGCAGGTTCTTGCGAATAAACTAAACCAGTAGCATGCTCAGGCGATTTCCCTGAAACCTTCCCATAATGTCCCCAAGGAGTTTGAGGAATGGCATCAGGAAAGGAAACTGGCGCTTCTTTTAAAGGATTGACCCGAAAGGCCGAAACCGCTTCCTCCTCAAAAGAGGCAAGAAAATCTCTTGCCTCATCTCCTAGTATCTCTTCATATTTTTCAACAAATCCTTCTGGAAATTGCATTTAAGTTCTTTTCCTTTCGTAAATATAGGACTGAATTTCCTCCCGCATCTCAAGAGGTAGCATCATGACCGGTTGTCTGGTTTGAAAATCAGGAGCTTCACCAGATAGGGTCACAACCCGATAGCCCAGACTTTCCCCTAAAATACTAGCTGCGGCATAATCCCATGGTTGCAGATAGGTGACATAGGTCAACAAATGCCCTGACAAAATCTTGGCAAAACTAATGGCCGCACTCCCATAGACACGAACACCGAGGACCGCTCGACTCAAATCAGCCAAGCCCCATTCATTGGTTTCCAACATACCACTATTCCCTGCAATGAGAAAATCTCCAAGTGGTTTTGATTTAAAGGAAGCTAGGGGCTTATCATTTAGACAAACTGGAAACTTACCACCACCGTGATAACAATCCCCCTTGACCACATCATAAATCAGACCAAACTGTCCCTGGCCATTTTCAAAATAAGCCATCATAACAGCAAAATCTTCCTGCTGAGCGACAAAGTTATTGGTACCATCAATGGGATCAATGACCCAAACCTTGCCCTCTTGAACCGAGGCTCGCAGACACCCTTCTTCAGCACAAATCTTATCCTCAGGATAACGGGATAGAATTTCACCAACCAAGAGTTCCTGAACTTCCTTGTCCAGTCTGGTTACCAAATCTGTTGGAGAGGACTTGGTTTCAACACACAAATCTTCCTGCATATGGTCAAGAATGTACTGACCCGCCTTCTTGACAAGCTCTTTGGCAAATTCAAATTTACTTTCCAAGAGAAATCTTTCCTTCCCCTTTTTCCTTAGCCGCCTGAACTGCACGGTAAAGCGAATAACCACTCACTGTTTCAAACTCTCGTCCCAAACGTTTCTCTTCGCTCTTGCTTGGCACAACCGCTTTGAATCCCTTATAGGAGTCCAGTAACTTTTTAGCCTCTACCATGCCTTCATAGACAGCTTCAACATCATTAAAAAAAGAAAGCACTGAAGCAAGTTCTTCAGTGCTCCACGACAAATCTAGTGGGTAACTATACTGTTTGTTCATTAACTAATACCAGCTCTCATTCTTGCTTCTTTTAGTTCTTGCTTACGGTAACTACGAGGGAGAAAAGCACGAATCTCATCTTCATTAAAACCGATTTGCATACGTTTGGCATCGATAATAATGGGACGACGTAAAAGACTAGGATACTGCTCAATCAAATGAAGCAATTCCGATACCGAAATACTCTCTACATCAATATTCAATTTTTGAAAAATTTTTGAACGAGTTGAAATGATGTCATCAGTACCATTTTCGGTCAAGGAAAGGATGTGTTGCAATTCTTTTCTTGTTAAAGGACTGGTCATAATATTGTGTTCCACAAAGGGAACCTTATGTTTTTCTAACCAGGCCTTAGCCTTACGACATGATGTACAGCTCGGTGATAGAAATAGTGTAATCATGCTTTTCTCTTCTTATCTATACTTTGCTAATTCTATTATACAAAAAAATAAAGCGCTTGACTAGGGATTTTTAGAAAAAAAAGCCTATTTTTCAAGAAAAATAGACTGTTTGCGAACGATTGAGGTAAGGTAGATTTAGTTAATTCACTCTTGACAATAGTTTCGAATCACATACCTAATTTATACATGTGAAATAAGAACATCTTTCTTTTCACTTCCTACGACTTTTCAGACACAGATAGGCAAAGAAGCTTTCATAGAGGGCAAAAAAGAGGAGGAAGGCATGAAGGAAGAAAGTCTCTGGTAAAATCAGAATCACTGGATCCTTGGCTGGGTCAAAAAGCCAGGTATCATCTCCCACAAAGAGAATTTGATGGAAAAGAGTAAAGAATTGGTCAAAACCAATCAAAACTCCCCCAAGTCCAATCAGTAAAGGAAAGACCACTAGAGCCAGGAGACTTTTACGATAAAGAGACAAAAAGCCCTTTTTCACAATCTTATTGACAAAGACATAGAAACTTGGCAGTGTCACTAGAGCTACTAGCTGAACCAAATGAAAGAGGTCCTTGACCACTGCAAAGTGGTGCAGACCAGCTGCTGACGAACGAAAATCTGGCATCTCTAGGACCTGACTAAAAGGATTGGTCAGATAATTCATCAAAATATGAAAGTTGTATTGAATGGTTTCTGATTTTAGATAAACTCGATCCGTCAAACTAAACCACTTGATTTCCAGCGGATAAACAATCCAAGCCAGATAAATAGTCAGAAGGATTGAGAGGGAGAGGAGAAAGAGCATAGAGCTCCAAAAGGTCAGTTTAGTTTTCATCAAAATCCCACTCCGCAAGGCTAGAAACCACATGTGTCGGTGCGATTGGCAGGCCAGCTACTTCTTCTGCCTTGGTAAAACCTGTCGTCACCAAGAGCGTTGGAATGCCATTGTCAATCCCTGCTCGGATATCCGTCAGATAGTTGTCCCCGACCATGATTAACTCTTCACGTTCCAAACCTAAATGCTCAACCGCCTTGTCCATAATGATAGCATTTGGTTTTCCGATATAAACTGGCTTCACTCGTGTCGCCACTTCAAGCAGGGTAATCAGCGAACCAGCACCTGGCAAAAGACCGCGCTCTGTCGGGATGTTGAGGTCAGGGTTGGTTCCGATAAAGTGGGCACCCTTTTGAATAGCTAGAGTTGCTGTGGCAAATTTTTCATAGTCTACTTGCCAGTCCAGGCCTACTACCACATAGGCAGGATTTTCCTTATCTTCCACATAACCAGCCGCCTTGATAGCTTCCTTGAGACCTGCTTCTCCGATGACGTAGACGGTCTTTTCCAGTCCCAAGTCGTTCATATAGTCGATAGTCGCCAAAGTCGCTGTGTAGACAGTCGATAGGGGTGTATCGATATTAAAATTCTGAGCCAGCATCTCCTGAACACTCTCTGGAGTGCGGGTTGTATTGTTAGTCACAAAGAGATAGGGGATATCTCGCTTTTGCAATTCATGGACAAAAGCCTCTCCTGCCGGAATTCGATCTTTCCCCTTATAAATGGTTCCGTCTAAATCAATTAAATAGCCTTTATATTTCATATTTTTCTCTAATCCTTCTTCATTTCTTGCCAAGTGATGATAGCTTGGGCATTGGTAGCACCGTCGCTTGTAATCTCATGCTTGCTTTTCAGTCCAGTCCGTTCAACAGCCGATGTGATCACCCCACCTGGTCGAACTTCCTTGACATACTTGAGGTTGATTCTCTTGGGAATATATTGGGTCAAAAAATCAGCTCCCATAACCTCAAAAATCCAGTCCAAGTATTTACTGTTATTGACATGACCATTCATATCCAAATCGTAAAAACGGACATGGTAATCCTTGCTGATTGGTTCTTCCAAGGACTCATACTTTGGCCCGCGGATAAGCTTTTTATCAAAATCAGACTGGTAAGGAGCCACAATCTCAGGTTCTACTGCATGAACTTTTCGACTGTCTCGGTCCATGAGAACAAAGGTCGCCATCATGTGGATGAGTTCCCGTCCCTCTTCATCATAAATAGTAAAGCGACGGTAGCAAAAAAGTCGATTGTAACTCAGGGCTTCCGTTTCGATAGTGATTTCTTCTGCAAAACGAGGCAAACGAACCACCTCAATATCATAGTCTGTGATAATCCAGACCAGATTATAGTCCTCCAAAATGGCTTTATCACTAACTCCCAGTTCAATCGACTGCATCCCTGAAACTTGCAGGGACAGTAAAATCACATCTGGAAGCTTGATATGACCGTTCATATCAGCCATATCAAAAGGAATTTTCATTTTCATCTGATAAGTTAAGCCCATCATCCTACTCCAAAATAAATCGTTCTGCTACGGTGTCTCCTAAAAAGAGACCTCTTTTTGTCATGCGAACTCGGTCACCCTCTATTTGCATGAGACCTTGTTGAACCAAATCTCTGACGATTTCTCCATAAAGTCCATCGAAAGACCGTCCAAATTTTTCCTCAAATCGCACCATGGAGACTCCTGATTTCTTGCGGAGGCCCAAGAACATTTCCTCTTCCATTTGCTCTTTTTGACTCAGGTGCTCTTCTGTGATACGAGCGTTGCCTTCCTCAACTGCACTGAGATAATGACGAATGGGACCATGATTCTTATAGCGCACTCCATCTACATAACCAGATGCCCCAGCACCAATGCCATAGTATTCAGCATTGTCCCAGTACATGAGATTGTGGCGACTTTCAAAACCAGACTTTGAGAAATTGGAAATCTCATAATGCTCAAAACCAGCTCGCTCTAGCTCTGCAATGATGTACTCAAACATCTCCGCTTCCAGTTCCTCTTTAGGCAGAGGCAATTTCCCTCGTCGCATACGGTTCATAAAAACCGTATGATTTTCCAAAATCAAGCTATACAGACTCATATGGGGAATATCCAACCCAATGGCTTTAGCCACATTTTCCTTGACCTGCTCCATGGTCTGACCAGGCAGTGCATAAATCAAATCAATGGAGATATTGTCAAAACCAGCCAGTTTCAGACGGTCGATATTTTCATAAATATCCTTCTCCAAATGACTGCGCCCAATCTTTTTCAGCATCTTGTCATCAAAGGTCTGCACGCCTAGCGAAACACGATTGACAGCCGAGTTCTTCAAAACAGCAATCTTATCCGAGTCCAAGTCGCCTGGATTGGCTTCAATGGTCAACTCCTCCAAGACAGACAAGTCCAAGTTTTCAGTCAAGCCCTTCAATAACACCTCTAGTTGTGACGCTGACAGGGCTGTCGGTGTCCCACCACCGATGTAAAGGGTTCGTAACTTTTGAATGTCATAAGAACGAAACTCTTCCAGCAAATGCTCCAAATAACTATCTACCGGCTGATTCTTAATAAAAACCTTTGAAAAATCACAATAATAACAAATTTGAGTACAAAACGGGATGTGCACATAGGCTGACGTTGGTTTTTTCTGCATAGTAATTATTATACCACAAAAAGCGAACAATACTTAGAATTCCGTTTAACAAAATCCTAGCATTGTTCGCTTTCTTTATCTAATCATTCTTTGTATTTTATGGATAACACAACTATCAGAATCAATCTAGTTCGTTGTTAAAACACAAAAGAATGAATATTCATCTGACTAAATTTTTAGTCTTCTTTTTTCTTGCGAGCTACAAGTCCAAATCCACTCAATAGTCCAAGAAGTCCTAGAGATGCAAGAGCAGCATTTGATTCTGTTCCTGTATTTGGCAATACATTTTGAGAATCATTTGACTTAGCTCCATTATCAACAGTAGTCTTAGTATCTACCTGATCTGCATTCGGAGTAACTGCATTTGGAATTGGAGTAGCTGGTGCAGGTGTATCTTGACCAGAACCTCCATTAGTGTCAGGTTTGACTGGTTTGACTGGTGTATCAGGTGTCACTGGTGCAACTGGAATTGTATCTGTTGGTGTTGCTGGTGTTACCTTAGCTGGAGTTTCTACTGGAACTTCTACAGCTGCTTTACCTGGTTCAGTAATCTTAGCTGTTCCTGGTACTTTACCGTCTGGTAACTCACTATTTGGTACTTTACCTTTACCGTCTTCACCGATGGTGACTGTGATTGGATTACCATCTTTACCTGGAATCTCTACCTTAGTTCCTGGTGGATATGTTGTTCCATCTGGTTTCTTCGGTGTTA